>NZ_LGDO01000445.1:0-219 GCF_001279805.1 Streptomyces sp. XY431 | reverse complement strand
GAAGTCTCCGTCGACCCATTTGGCTGCGTCGATCCAGCCGCCGTCGAGGTCGCTCCACTGGGTCCATCCGGGGAAGCGTGAGCCGTCGGACAGGAAGACTGCGGTGGACAGTTGGCCGTGGTTGTTCCAGGAGGCGGCGATGTCGTCCTTCCGGTCGCCGTTGAAGTCGCCTCCGAGCCATTGGGTGGAGTCGAGCCAGCCGCCGGCGTTGGTGGCCCA
>NZ_LGDO01000444.1:0-222 GCF_001279805.1 Streptomyces sp. XY431 | reverse complement strand
GTTTCGCGGGTTGGCTGGTGCGGGTGGTCGAGCGGGTTGTCGCTGAGCCGTTGACGCGGTTGTCGGCGGTGGATCTGCTGGGTGCGGACGAGCGCCGGCTGGTGGTGGAGGAGTGGAGCGGGTCGGCGGTCGAGGTCGAGCCGTGGACGTTGCCGGGGTTGTTCGCGGAGCAGGTGGCGCGGACGCCGGATGCGGTGGCGGTGGTGTCGGAGGGTGTCGAGC
>NZ_LGDO01000443.1:0-222 GCF_001279805.1 Streptomyces sp. XY431 | reverse complement strand
GTTTCGCGGGTTGGCTGGTGCGGGTGGTCGAGCGGGTTGTCGCTGAGCCGTTGACGCGGTTGTCGGCGGTGGATCTGCTGGGTGCGGACGAGCGCCGGCGGATCGTGGACGAGTGGAGCGGGGCGGCGGTCGAGGTCGAGCCGTGGACGTTGCCGGGGTTGTTCGCGGAGCAGGTGGCGCGGACGCCGGATGCGGTGGCGGTGGTGTCGGAGGGTGTCGAGC
>NZ_LGDO01000442.1:0-225 GCF_001279805.1 Streptomyces sp. XY431 | reverse complement strand
GCGCATGGCGTGGGAGACATGGGTGTTCAGGCGGTCCCAGACCAGCACGATCGGTGCTTTGACGAGGTGATGGACGCCGTCGACCAGGGCGATGAAGTCCCGCTCGCTCATGCTGCGGCGCTTGCCCTTGCCCTTGCCCACGGGGTGGGTGATCAGCCGATGGCACAGCCGGGTGCGGGAGCCGGGCCGCATCGCAATCAGCCCGGCCACCGACAGGCGTCCCGC
>NZ_LGDO01000441.1:0-227 GCF_001279805.1 Streptomyces sp. XY431 | reverse complement strand
GCCGGTCTTGACCAGGTAGGCGATGAGGATGCAGACGACCAGGCTGGCTTCGAGTCCTTCGCGCAGGCCGATCAGATAGTTGGCGAACACGCCGGCTCCATCGAGGTTGTGGTGGGACGGGCTGCGGTTGTTACTTGACGACCACGGCGGCGGCGAGCTTGGAGAGGGGCTCGCCGAGGGAGTTGACGGCGTCGGAGAAGGTCTTGCGCTCGGTCTCGGTGACCTTG
>NZ_LGDO01000440.1:0-229 GCF_001279805.1 Streptomyces sp. XY431 | reverse complement strand
GGTGGAACTGGAGGGTCACGGCCGTGAGGAGCTCGGTGCGGGGACGGACCTGAGCCGTACGGTGGGCTGGTTCACCAGCCTTTTCCCGGTGCGTCTGGATCTTGGGGGTCTGGACGTCGGGGAGGCCGTCGCGGGTGGTGCGGCGTTGGGTGAGGCGGTGAAGCGGGGGAAGGAGCACCTGCGGTCGTTGCCCGACCACGGTCTGGGCTACGGGCTGTTGCGCTATCTG
>NZ_LGDO01000439.1:0-231 GCF_001279805.1 Streptomyces sp. XY431 | reverse complement strand
TCGGTTTGGGGTACGGGCCGCCATGAAACTCGCTAGAGGCTTTTCTCGACAGCATAGGATCATCCACTTCACCACAATCGGCTCGGCATCAGGTCTCAGCCTTGATGAGTGACGGATTTGCCTATCACTCGGCCTACACCCTTACCCCGGGACAACCACCGCCCGGGCTGGACTACCTTCCTGCGTCACCCCATCGCTCACCTAGTACAGACTTGGTCCAGCGGCTCCACC
>NZ_LGDO01000438.1:0-231 GCF_001279805.1 Streptomyces sp. XY431 | reverse complement strand
GTGGACTGTGGATGGGGAGTTGGAGTACCTGGGTCGTGGTGACGACCAGGTGAAGGTGCGTGGTTTCCGGATCGAGTTGGGCGAGGTGGAGAGCGCACTGGCCCGTCCCACCGGGGTCGCGCAGGCGGTCGTCCTGGTGCGGGAGGACCGTCCGGGTGAGAAGCGCCTGGTCGGGTATGTCGTGCCCACCCCCGGCAGCGAACTCGACACCGCCGAGATCCGGGCCGAGGT
>NZ_LGDO01000437.1:0-237 GCF_001279805.1 Streptomyces sp. XY431 | reverse complement strand
GCTGGCCAGGTGAGGGAGGTAGGCGTCGGGGGTCGCGTCGGCCAGGGCTCGGTAGTGGCCGACGGCTTCCTCCGCGGTGGCCAGACCCTCCGCCCGCCGGCCCTCCTCGCCCAACCGGATGGAGAGGTTGTGGAGGGCCATGGCGAGATCGGGCAGGTGGGCGTCGGGGTTCGTCTCGGCCAGGGCGCGGCGAATGGCGACGGATTCTTCGACGGCGGCCAGACCCTCCGCCCGTCG
>NZ_LGDO01000436.1:0-237 GCF_001279805.1 Streptomyces sp. XY431 | reverse complement strand
GAGGTCGAGTTGGAGGATGTCTGGCCGTTGTCGCCGGTGCAGGAGGGCATGGTCTTCCACGCCCGCTACGACGACGACGCGGTGGACGTCTACACGAGCCAGCTGCGTCTGGAGCTGTCGGGCGCGCTGTCGGTGCCCTCTCTGCGTCGGGCCTGCCAGGCGCTGCTGGACCGGCATGCGAGCCTGCGGGCCGGGTTCCGCGTGCTGTCCTCGGGCGCGACCGTGCAGGCGGTCGCC
>NZ_LGDO01000435.1:0-51229 GCF_001279805.1 Streptomyces sp. XY431 | reverse complement strand
CCCATACCCACCCCCGCACCCACCCCCGCCGACCCGGACGGCGCCGAGCCGCGCACCTTCCGCCGCACCACGCTCGACCTGGGCGACACGGTGCTCCGGCCGTGGGGGCGGCCCGACGCCGAACCGGGGCCGGTGCTGGACAGCCTGGTCGCCGCCGCGGCCGATCCGCTGATCGCCCTCTGGAACCCGCTCGCGACCCACGACCCGGCCGCCGCCCTCACCTGGCTGGAGTCCCGCGAGGACAGCTGGGACCGGGGCGTGGCCGCGCCGTTCGCCGTGCTGGACGCCTCCGACGGCGCCCTGCTGGGCTGCGTCAACCTGCGCTGGACCGATCGCGCGGACGGCCTGGCGATGATCGGCTACTGGGCGCTGCCGGCCGGACGCGGCCGGGGTCTGATCGGCCGGGCCACCAGGGCCGTCACCACCTGGGGCTTCCGCACGGCCGACGCCCGCCGGATCGAGATCGCGCACTCGGTCGGCAACGAGGCCTCCTGCCGGCTGGCCCTGAACTGCGGCTACCTCCCCGAGGGCACCCTGCGGGCCTCGTTCCGCTTCGGCGACGGGACGTACCACGACGAGCACCTGCACGCCCGCCTGGCCACCGACCCCGAGCCTGCGCCTGCGCCTGTGCCTGTGCCTGTGCCCTCGCCCAGGTAGCGGCAGCCCGCCCGGAGCTCCACCGGGCCGACCACCCGGTGGAGCTCACGGACCGTCGACGAACAGCCAGCCGTTGACCAGCCGCCCTTGATCAGCCGACCTTGAGCGGGTGGTCCGGGGCGAGCAGGGCGGCGATCCGGGCGGCGACGTCCTGCGCGGTGTTGCGGTCCGGCGCCGCGCAGTTCCGCGTCGTGCTGACGGCGATCGCCAGATGCTCGTCCGGCTGGTAGGCCTCGACCGCGGCGTAGCCGGAGAAGGAGGGGTTGGACAGGATCCAGCCCCGGTCCACGATGACGCCCAGGCCGAAGTGCTGGGCCTCGGTCTGCGGCAGGCAGACGTCCTGCGGACAGCCGTGCACCGGACCGGGCAGGCCGACGGTGCCGGGGTTCAGCTGGGTGCGGAAGGACTCCGGGGAGAGCAGCGCGCCGGTGCCGACGGCCTCCACCGAGCGGGTCAGGTCACAGATGTCGCTGACCAGCACCGCGCCCGGGGCGGTGGTCCAGGACGGGTTCCAGAAGGTCGACTCCTCGTACGTGCCGCGCGAGGCGGTGAAGGCGTGCTGCACGGGGGTGGGGATGTCGGGGGTGAAGCTGTTGACGGTCTGGCGCAGACCGAGCGGCCCGAAGATCCGCTGCTCCAGCAGATGGTCCAGCCGGGTGCCGGTGATCCGCTCCAGCGCCTCGCCGAGCAGGACGAAGTTCGCGTGCGAGTAGCTCCAGTTGGTCCCCGGCTCGTACCAGAAGTTCTGCCCGGTGGAGATCGCGACCAGTTCCTCCGGGGTCCAGTGCCGGAACGGCTCGGCGGCGAGCTCGTCCAGGAAGCCCTTGTCGGTGACGTAGTCGGCGAGCCCGGAGGTGGTGTCGCCGAGCATCCGCAGGGTGATCCGGTCCGCCTGCGGCAGGTCCGGCAGCCAGGGGGCGACCGGGTCGTCCAGGCCGATCCGGCCCTCCTCGGCAAGCTGCAGCAGGACGATGCCGAGGAACGGGAAGGCGACCGAGCCGGCCCGGAAGTGCATCGCGGGTTCGGCCGGAACACCCGTCATCGACTCGCCGAGAGCGCCGGTGACGAGCTCCTGGCCGTCGACGGTGACCCGCAGGACGACCGACTTCAGGTCGAGCTCCTGCTGGACCTGCCGGGCGATGTCGAGCACCTCGCGGGCCCGGGGGTCGGCGTCGGGGTCCGAGCGAACACAGGCGCGCGCGGGCGAGGGGTTCTTGGCGACGGCGCGGGCGGCGGCCGGCGGTCCGGCCGGGAGGGCGACGGAGGTCAGGGTCGCGGCCGCGAGGACGGCGGCGGCGAGCACCCTGCTACGGGAGAAGGTCATGACCGCACTATGGGCGGACGCTCCGGGCACGATCCGGCGCAACACTCCGCAGGGTCCTCCGGTGGAAGCAGCGCCGCGCCCGGCACATCGCCCCGCCGGACACGCGCGAACGCCCCGGGGCCACAGCCCCGGGGCGTTCGAGGAGCGTGGGATCAGCCGTTGGAACGGTCGAAGTACTGCACCCAGCTGCCGCGCGGGCCGACGAGGCCGACCGCACCGTTGCCGGCCTGCAGGCCCGACGAGGCGGACGGCTGCGAGCCCCCACCGTGAGCCACCGCAGCGGTCGGCGCGATCACGGCCGCCGCGGCGGCGACGGTGGCGATCACGGCGAACTGGCGGAGCTTTCCACGAACCGACATCTCAGGTTCTCCTTGATGGATGGTCAATAGCCTTGGCCGACCGCCTCCGAGGACGACCGGACGCGACACACGTTTGCACACGAACGTGGAAAAACCCGACACCCCCGCAACCCGGACGGGCCGAACGGGTGAGAACATACGCCCCCCGGGTGACCCCCACAGACCCGTCCGGCCGTACCCCGCCACCCCGTCCTCCTCGCCCGCCACTCAGCCTACGATCCAGGACGAACTCCGGGCCCGCCGCACTGGCGACCTCCCGAAGACGAGCCAAACCCCCCGACCGGGCCCGGGGTGGTGGGTGGTGAGCCGTGCTGCATGATCGGCAGCACGGGGGACATCCCTGAGGGCGCCACTGGTGACGCGCGTCACAGGAACCGTCCGGTCCGCTCGGACAAGGCTTGACGTGAACCATCCGCACTCCCGGCTCCGGGCCGGGAATCCTGAAGCATTTCGCGAGCTCTTCCGGGAGCACTCCTCCTTGGTGTACCGCCATGCCGTGCGTGTGACCGGGAACTGGGCGCTCGCCGAGGACGTGGTGTCGCTGACCTTCCTGGAGGCCTGGCGCCTGCGCGGGAAACTGCGCGACGAGGGTGACAGTCCACGGCCGTGGCTCATGGGCATCGCCGTCAATGTGCTGCGCAATACGACGCGTGCCGCGCGCCGCCACAATGTGGCGATGGCCCGCATGCCCGCGGCCGATCCGGTGCCCGACTTCGCCGACGAACTCGTCGGCCGGATGGCCGACTCCGAGCAGCTCGCGGCCGCCCGGAAGGCGCTGGGGCGACTGCGGCGCTCGGAGCGCGAGGTCTTCGCCCTCTGTGTCTGGTCCGGGCTCGGCTACGCGGAGGCGGCGGCCACCCTCGGCGTACCCGTCGGCACCGTGCGGTCGCGCCTCTCGCGGGCCCGCACCCGGCTGCGCAAGCTCGCGGACGACGAGCTGCGCGCCGCGAAGAAGAACGCCGTGAAGACGAACGCCACGAAGAAGAGCACCGCGAAAAAGAACCCGGAACCGCTCCCGGTCCCCGGACAAGTACAGGGCGGCCGCAGCATTGCGGCCCGGCCGCACAAGGAGACGCACCGATGATCCGCAACCCGTGGCGGCACAACGAACCGCTCGACCGCGCGGAACTGGCCCGTCTGCTGCCGGCGCCGGCCGATCCCCGCCTGGCGGCCGACCGCCAGGACCTGCTCGAGGAGTACTTGATGAGCGAGATCCACCAGTCCGACCACGCCACCGCGGGCGCCGCGGCGGCCTCACCCGCACGGGGGCCGCTGCGCCGCGCCGTGCTGTTCGCCACCCCCGTCGCCGCGGCCGCGGCCCTGGCCGTGGTGGTGTCCGTCGGCGGCTCGCCCGGGGCCGACACCGTGGCCGCCCCCGAGCTGGTCAAGGCACCCGTCGTGCAGATCGAGGAGGGGAGCACCGTGCAACTCGCCTCGACGGTCCGCGAGATCGCCGCCGCCGCGACGGCGCGCACCACGCCCCAACCGGGGCCGGGCCAGTTCATCTACATCAAGAGCCGGGTCTCCTTCATGACCACCCGCCACAACGTGGACACCGAGGAGTCCACCACCTGGGTCCAGCCGCTGCACGACCGCGAGGTGTGGAAGTCGCCCGACGGCACCAAGGGCTGGCTGGACGAGCCGGGCTACCAGGACAAGGGCGGCATCACGCTGGACAACAAGGAGCCCCGCAAGCAGTCGACCTACAAGTGGCTCGCGGCCCAGCCGGCCGACCCCGACGCCCTGTTGAAGTCCGTCTACGCGACGGTGAGCGGCGACCGGGACCACGACCAGCAGGCGTTCAACGAGATCGGCTCCGTCATCCGCGAGCAGCTCGTGCCCGCCGCGCTGGCCGCCTCGCTCTACGAGGCCGCGGGCAGGATCCCGGGCGTCGTGGTGGTCGAGCACGCGCAGGACGCCTCCGACCGGGACGGGATCGCGTTGGCGCGGCTCGACCCCCGGACCGGCGAGCGGTCGGAGTGGATCTTCGACCGGGAGACCCACCAGTACCTCGGCAGCCGCGGCGTGCAGGTCAGGGAGTTCGGCGGCGTCAAGCCCGGCACCGTCGTGGAGCGTACGAGCATCGTCACCCGGGCGATCGTCGACGCGAAGAACCAGCGTCCCGGTGCCGGGCAGGCCACCGTCTGACGGTCCCGCACCGGCCGGCCCGCCGGGTCACCCGTACGGGCGATGCCCCGCCGTGCCCCGCCGTGTCCCGCCCAGGCGGACCGGCGGGGCACCGATGCTGGCCCTGACACGGCCCGACCGGGCCCGTCGCCGGCCCCGAGCCGTGGTCCGGCGTACCGAACGAAACGGGTGAGTGCGATGTCCCGACTGCTGCTTTCCAGGGCCCTCCGGGCGGCGTGCGCGGCGGTGCTGCTGAGCGCCGGACCGGCGGCCGCCGACGCGTGCGCGGCCGGCGCGGACCTCGCGGTCTCGGCCGCCGACCCCGCCCCGGTGCGGGACGGCGGCTCCACCCTGCTGCACCCGGTGGTGACCAACACCGGCGGCACCGCCACCGCCGTACCGTTCACGCTGTACGTGCACCTGCCGCCCGGGGTGGTGGGCACCGGGCAGTCCCCCACCGCGACCTGTACCACGCTGCCCCACGGCCACACCGTTGCCTGCACCGTCCCGGCCGGCCTGGCGCCGGGTGCCTCGGCCACCGCCGAGGTGCGGATCTCCGTCGCTTCCGGCATGGATCCCGAGGTGCTGGACGGCACCGTCGAGGCCGAGCTTCCGGACGACCCGACGCCGGACAACAACAGCAGCACGTTCAGGATCACCGTGATCTGACACAGCACCCCCCGCTCCGGAGCACCTTCCCGCTCCGGAGCACCCGCCCGCCCGGCTGTCAACCCCCGCTCTGCACACGACAGATGGCCGAAAGCAGGACAACGCGGGGGCCGATTCACTACGGTCGTCCTCACGACAGCGGCACCGGCGGCACCGGACTCGTGGTCGGCGCGACCCGCCGGGTGGGACGGCAGGGGGTGGCATGGCTCAGGCACGGAGGCGTCCGTCGCGTGCGGAGGCGGTGCGTCAGCGCACCGGTGCTCAATTCATCGGCCGCAGAGCGCAGCTGGCGCTGTTCGTGGACAATCTCGCCCGTGACCCGGACCCGGATGCCGGGCCGGATCCGGCGGACTTCCTGTTCCATGTGCGCGGGGTCGGCGGGGTCGGCAAGTCCACACTGCTGGCCCAGTGGCGCGAGGCGGCCCGGCGGGCCGGTGCGCTGACCGCGCTGGTCGACGAGACCGATGTGCACGGCGTCGGCACGGCGCTCACCGCGCTCGCCCGCCAGCTCGCCGAACAGGCCGGTCCGCTGCGGGAGTTCGACAAGGCCCTGGAGCAGTACCGGCGTTCGCTCCAGTCCGCGGCGGACCGCGAGCCGGAGCAGCCGCCCGGCGGGGAGGGCGCGTCGCTGCCGACCCGGCTGGTGACCCAGGCGGCCTTGGGGGCGGCCTCGGTGCTGCCGGGCGCGGGTGTGGTCGCGGCGATGGCGAACCCGGACGCGGTGGCCCAGGGCGCCGAGCGCCTGATCGCGGGGGTGCGCCAGCGCCGGCGGGGCGGCGACGTCGAGGAGGCGGCACTCGGCCGGGCCTTCGTCTCCGAGCTGTCCCGGCTCTGCGAGCGCGACCGGGACCGGGACCACAGCCGCGACCGGGACCGCGGCCGGGACCGGGACCGCCGGCCGTGGATCGTCCTGTTCCTCGACACCTGGGAACTGACGGGCCGCTATCTCGACGGGTGGCTGCGGGAGATCCTCGACGACGCGTTCGGCCCCCTGCCGCTGGAGGTGGTGTTCGTACTGGCCGGCCGGGACGAGCTGGCCGAGCGCGAGTGGGCGCCGTGGCGGCCGGTGCTGGTGGACGTGCCGCTGGAGGTGTTCACCGAGCAGGAGGCCCGCGACCTGCTGACCGCGCGCGGGGTCACCGATCCGCTGGTGGTCGACGCGGTGCTGCGGATGTCGATGCGGCTGCCGCTGCTGGTCGCGCTGCTGGCGGCGGCCGATCCCGGCGCGGTCGAGGAGGTCGCCGACGTCGGCGCCGACATGGTCGACCAGGCGGTGGTGCGCTTCCTGCAGTGGATCCCCGAACCGGAACGCCGGGACACCGTGCTGGCCGCCGCGCTCCCGCTGCAGCTGAACCGCGACCTGTTCGCCTGCGCCGTCCCGGAGGCCGAACCGGCCGTCTGGGACTGGCTGTCGGTGCAGCCGTTCGTGACCGGGCGCGGCGACTTCCTGCAGTACCACGCCGTGGTCCGCACCAGCATGGTGCGCCGGCGCCGGATCCACACCCCGCGGGAGTGGACGGCCGCGCACACCCGCCTCGCCGAGCACCACGCCGCAGCGCGGGCGGCGGTCGAGCAGTACCTGCCGGCGGCCCGGCGCGGCGCCGACCCCAGGTGGCGGCGGCAGCTGCTGAACGAGACCTACCACCTGCTGTGCTCCGATCCGCTGGCCCGGCTGCCGCGCGCCCTGGAGCACACCGCGCGCACCGCCGGGGACGCGCCGGACGCGCTGGCGCCGTGGGCGGAGATGCTCAACCAGGCCGCCCAGGACAGCGACGACGCCGAACTGACCCGCTGGGCCCGCCGGATCCACGCGGCGGCGGCCGGCGAGCAACCGGTGCTGGCGGTCCTGGACGTGCTCGCCGGTCCCGGTCTGCCGGTCCGGGTGCGGGCCTGGGCGCTCACCCATCGCGGCTACCAGTACTTCGTCGAGGACCGGGACGACGACGCACTCGCCGACCTCGACCAGGCCGTCGCGATCGCCGCCGACCTGCCGCAGGCCCTCGCCTACCGGGGGCGCGTGCTCAACTGGCACGGCCACCACGAGCAGGCGCTGGCGGACTTCACGGCGGCGCTGGCCCTCGACCCGGAGTACGCCTGGGCGCTGTCCCGGCGCGGCGAGGCCCGGCAGTTGGCCGGCCTGACCGAGGAGGCGATGGCCGACTTCACGGCGGCGCTGACGCTCGACCCGGACGACGCCTGGGCGCTGGGCTCGCGTGGCCAGGCGCACCGGCTGGCCGGGCGGTTGGACGAGGCGGTCGCCGATCTGACCGCCGCCATCCTGCTCGACCCGGAGTACGCCTGGGCGTTCACCCAGCGCGGTGAGGCGTTCCGGACGGCCGGGCGGCTGGCCGAGGCGGTCGCGGACTTCACCGCCGCGCTGGCGCTGGATCCCGGTGACGCCTGGTCGCTGAGTTCACGGGGCCAGGCCCTGCGGCAGGCCGGGCGGCTGGACGACGCGATCGCCGATCTGACCGCCGCGCTGGCGCTCGGCCCGGAGAACGCCTGGGCGCTGGCCGAGCGGGGCGAGGCGCACCGGCAGGCGGGCCGGCCCGAGGAGGCGGTCGCGGACTTCACGGCGGCGATCGCGCTCACTCCGGAGCACGCGTGGGCGCTGGGCTCGCGTGCCCAGGCGCACCGGCAGGCGGGCCGGTTGGACGAGGCGGTCGCGGACTTCACCGCCGCGCTGGCCCTCAACCCGGAGTACGCGTGGGCGGTCGGCGAGCGGGGCGAGGCGCATCGCCAGGCGGGCCGGTTGGAGGAGGCGGTCGCGGACTTCACGGCGGCGCTCGCGCTGGACCCGGAGTACGCCTGGGCGCTGGCCGAGCGGGGCGAGGCGCACCGGCAGGCGGGCCGGCTGACGCAGGCGGTGGCGGACCTGACCTCGGCGCTGGAGCTGGACCCCTCGGACGTGTGGGCGCTGCGGGCGCGCGGGCAGGCGTACCGGCAGGCGGGCCGGCTGGACGACGCGATCGCGGACCTGTCGGCCGTTCTCGCGATCGACCCGGACTACGCCTGGGCGTTGGCGCTGCGCGGCGAGGCGCACCGGCTGGCGGGGGACCTGGCGGAGGCGATCACCGATCTGAGCGCCGCGCTGGCGCTCGAACCGGACGACCCCTGGGCGCTCGGTTCCCGGGGGCAGGCCCGGCGGCAGGCCGGTCTGGTGGAGGAGGCGATCGCCGATCTCACGGCGGCGGTCACCCACAATCCCGACTACACCTGGGCCCTGGCCGAGCGCGGTCAGGCGCACCGGCAGGCCGGGCGTCCGGCGGCGGCGGTCGCCGACCTGTCGGCGGTGCTGGCCCGTGATCCGGCGGATCTGGCGGTGCGGTGCGCGCTGGCCGCGGCGTACCGGCACGACGGCCGGTTCGAGGAGGCCCGGGCACTGCTGGCGGAGGTGGCGCCCGAGGTCGCGGCGTCGTCGACGGTGCTGGTGGAGGTGGCGGTGCTGCGGCTGCTGACGGAGGGGCCGACGGGTTCGGCGGACACCTGGGAAGCCTTCCTGGAGTGCCCGTACGAGGACCCCCGGGACCCGTTCGAGCCGGCGGTGCGCAAGCTGCTGCACGGTCTGGTCGCCGGGGATGCCGAGCCGGAGGAGCTGGCGCGGGCGTTCCTGGCGGTGCCGGGTGCCGGGGCGGCGCGGGCCGATGTCTGCCTCTATCTCGGCGAACTCGCGTGCGCCGGGGCACCGGTGGGGGCCCGGGCGGCGGCGGCCCTGCGGATCCTCGGGTAGCGGCGGCGGGCCCGGAAGAATCGGGCGGGGCGGGCGGGCGCACTGGTCGGGCGCAGTGGACGGGTGGGCTGCCCGTTCGGGCAGCCGAATTTTAGGGGTTGCCACCAGAAACGATCATTTGGGTAGATTCATGATCGACTCATTGACCGGCTCACGCCCGGTCGACCTGCACTACCGTGCCACCCCGAGAACAGGATTCCGATGCCGAACCCCAGCTCCGCCGTGAGCCGTCGCACGCTGGTGACCGCGATCGGCGCCACCGCCGCCGCGATCGCCACCGCCCCGGCCGCGCACGCCGCCGCGCCGAGCACCACGGCCGCGCCGGCCACCCCGGCCCCGGCCGCTCCGGCCGCGCCCGGCAACCAGGCCGCCCGGACCGTGACCGTCCCGGCCACCCGGGCCCGCTCCGCCGCCGGGCGCGCCGCCGCCGGTGTGCGGACCGACTTCCCGATCCAGTACGTCGGCGTCAGCTGGGACGGCCCGCGCCGCGGCGGCGCCATCCGGCTCCACCACGAGGAGACCGGCCCGGGCGCCTGGCAGCCGATCGTCACCGGTTGTGCGGGCGGCCCCGATGTCGCTGGCACCGCCGCGAAGGCCGCCCCGGTCTCGGCCGCGCTGGTCCCGGCCGGCGGGGCGGTCGGCTACGACCTGCGCCTGCCCGACGGTGCCACCAACCTGCGCTCCACCGCGCTGGACACCACCGCGGGCCCGGCCCGCACCACCACGCTCTCCCCGACCACGCCGGTCACCTTCTGCGGCGTCGAGTACCTGAGCCGCGCCGCCTGGGGCGCCGACGAGTCCAAGCGGTTCAAGAACGGCGTGGAGAACTCCCCCGCCAAGTACTACCCGCTGCAGACCCTGACGGTGCACCACACCGACACCGCGAACGCGGACCCGGACCCGGCCGCCACCGTGCGGGCGATCTACGAGTACCACGCGATCACCAACGACTGGGGCGACATCGGCTACCACTTCCTCATCGACGAGGCCGGCCGGATCTACGAGGGCCGCTGGTCCGGTGACGACGGCATCCCCGGGCACGACGCCAACGGCAACGCGGTGACCGCCTTCCACACCGCCGGCTTCAACTCTGGCAACCTCGGTGTCGCCCTGCTCGGCACCCTGGTCAACCAGGAGCCCACCGCCAAGGCCCGCCACTCGCTCGCCCTGGTGCTCGCGCTGGCCGCCCGCACCCACGGGCTCGACCCGCAGGCGCACGTCACCTTCGTCAACCCGGTCAACGGGGTGACCAAGCCGGTCGACCTGATCAGCGGTCACCGCGACTGGCTGGCCACCGACTGCCCCGGCGGCATCATGTACGGCACCCTCCCCGCCCTGCGGGCCGAGGTCGCCGCGCTCTGAGTCCCGCTCCGGCGGGCGCAGCGCTCCGCCGGGCGCGACCGGTCACCGCCGTTCCGGGGCCTCGGGCACTCCCGACGCCCCGGAACGGGCCGGCCCGCGGGGACGGACCCGTGTCCGCCGCACCTCAGGGCGCCCCGAGCGACCGCCAGCCGGACCAGTCGCCCGGATCGGTCTCCCAGGTGTGCTGGACGCTGCCGTCGGCGAACCGCGCGAACACGTCCAGTCCTGCGTCGGCGTTCCGGGCCACGGCCGGGTCCCCGACCAGGGTGCCGCCGAGTGAGGCCCAGTGCGTCCAGCCCTGGCCGATCGGCCGCTGCGCGGTGTACTGGAGGGTCCCGTCGGTGCCCCGGGCGAAGAGTTCCAGCCGGCCGTCCCTGTTCCGGGCGGGCGCCTGAACGCCGGCCAGCGAGCCGCCGAGCGACTCCCACTTGCCCGTCCAGCCGTTGCTGGCAGCGGTCTGCCAGACGTGCCAGACCGTGTTGTCGCTGAAGCGCACGAACAACTCCAGCCGCCCGTCGTCGTTCTGGACCACCGACGGGTCGTCGGCCACGCTGCCGCCGCCGAGCAGCCTGCCGACCTTCCAGCCGTTGATGAGCGGGCGCTGCCAGGCGTGCTCTATCTCGCCGCCACCGCCGTTGGTGAACACCTCCAGATGACCGTCGGCGTTCGGGGCCGGCGCGGGATCGCCCACCTCGTCGATCTCGATCGTCCCCCAGGAGGACCAGCCTCCCTCGGGCTCGGTCTGCCAGATGTGCTGGACCTCGTTCCCCGTGCTGTGGACGAAGACCTCCAGCCGTCCGTCGTCGTTCTGGGCGACCGAGGGGCTGCCCACCGTCCGACCGCCGAGCGACTCCCACCGCGTCCAGCCGTGGTCGCCCCCGGGACCCTGGCGGATGTACCGGAGGGCGGCGTCGTCCCCGTTGTGGACGAAAACGTGGAGGCTGCCGCGGGCGCTCGGCGCCACCACCGGGACTCCCGTCAGTGTGCCGCCGAGCGACTCCCACGGTGACCAGTCCCGATCCCCGTCGGGGGTCACCTGCCAGATGTGGTGGAGGGCGCCGTCCGCCCCGCGGGCGAACACCTCCAACCGGCCGTCCGCGTTCGACCCGATCCACGAGTACGCGGTGGCGAAACCCGTTCCGACTGTCGTAACCATGAGACTCCCCTTCCCGGTGCGGCGACGCCGGCCACCGGAGGTCGAGCGGAGATCCGCGGGAAGCGCGTCGAGCGCGGTTCACCGACCTACAGGTTCGTCTACGATCCTATCCTCACCCGGCGCGCCCGTACAGCGACCCCGGGTAACCCTCCACCGGCCGGCCCGGCCGCCGCGCTCAGGCGTGCTCGACGTCCGCCGCGTCGGCCAGGCCCAGCAGTTCGACGGCCCGCTCCCGCATCTCCACCTTGCGGACCTTCCCGGTGACCGTCATCGGGAACTCCTCCACCAGGTGCACGTAGCGCGGCACCTTGTAGTGCGCGATCCGGCCCGCGCAGTACTCGCGCAGCGTCTCCGCGGTCAGCTCGGGCGCACCGGGCCGCGGCCGGATCCAGGCCATCAGCTCCTCGCCGTACTTGACGTCGGGGACGCCGACGACCTGGACGTCCAGGATGTCCGGGTGGGTGTGCAGGAACTCCTCGACCTCGCGCGGGTAGATGTTCTCGCCGCCCCTGATCACCATGTCCTTGAGCCGGCCGGTGATGTTGAGGTACCCCTCCTCGTCCATCACCGCGAGGTCGCCGGTGTGCATCCAGCCCTCGGCGTCGACCGCCTCCGCGGTGCGGTCCGGCTGGTCCCAGTAGCCGAGCATCACCGAGTAGCCCCGGGTGCGGAGTTCGCCGGGGGTGCCGCGCGGCACGGTCAGGCCGGTCTCCGGATCGGCCACCGCGACCTCCAGGTGCGGGCCGACCCGGCCGACGGTGGACACCCGCCGCTCCAGCGGGTCCTCGGCCCGGGTCTGGGTGGAGACCGGGGAGGTCTCGGTCATGCCGTAGCAGATGGCGACGTCCCGCATGCCCATCCGGTCGACGACCTGCTTCATCACCTCGATCGGACACGGCGAGCCGGCCATGATCCCGGTGCGCAGACTGGACAGGTCGTGCTCGGCGAAACCCGGGTCGTTCAGCTCGGCGATGAACATGGTCGGCACGCCGTAGAGCGAGGTGCAGCGTTCGGCCGCCACCGCGCGCAGGGTGGCCACCGCGTCGAAGGCCGGGGCCGGGATCACCACGCAGGCCCCGTGCGCGAGCGCCGCCAGGTTCCCCATCACCATCCCGAAACAGTGGTAGAAGGGGACGGGCACGCAGATCCGGTCCGCTCCCGTGTAGCCGCACAACTCCCCGACGAAGTAGCCGTTGTTGAGGATGTTGTGGTGCGAGAGGGTGGCGCCCTTGGGGAAGCCGGTGGTGCCCGAGGTGTACTGGATGTTGATCGGATCGTGGGCGCCGAGTCCGGCGCCGACCGCCGCCAGTCGCTCCCGGTCGCCGCGCTCCCCCGCCGCCGCCAGCTCCCGCCACTCCGGCGAGCCGATCAGCAGCACGTCCCGCAGACCGGGACAGCGCGGGCCCGCCTCGGCGAGCATGGCCGCGTAGTCGGAGGTCCGGAAGCTCGGCGCGGCCACCACCGTGCGGATGCCCGCCTGCCGCAGCACGTACTCGACCTCGTGCGCGCGGTAGCCCGGGTTGACGGTCACCAGGATCGCGCCGATCCGGGCGGTGGCGTACTGGGTGAACACCCACTCGGGGCAGTTCGGCGCCCAGATGCCGACCCGGTCGCCGACCCCGACGCCGAGGCCCAGCAGGCCGAGCGCGATCCGGTCCACCTCCGCCGCCAGCTCCCGGTAGGTCCAGCGGCGCCCGCTCGGCAGGTCCACCAGCGCCTCCCGGTCGGGGAACGCGGCCACCGCGCGGTCGAGTGCGACACCGATGGTGTGCTCCAGCAGCGGCACCGAGGTACTGCCGGCGCTGATGCTGGGAGCGGGGGCGGGCACGGGAGGGGGCGGGGTCATGGCAACGGCTCCAGGACTCGTCCGGGCACAGGGCGACCGAGTCTACGCAGACCACCACCCCCCGTCACCCGGTTCCGCCGGCCCCGTTGCGGCGGCGCGGCGACCGGCCCGGGTCAGGCCAGGACCACCGGGGTACCCGTCAGATCGACCCCGGCGGCGCGGAGTTCGCCCAGCGCCGTGGCGGTGGTGTCGGCGGCGACCCCCGCCGTGTAGTCGAGCAGGACGCGGACCGCGAAGCCCGCCCTCGCGCCGTCGAGCGCGGTGGCCCTGACGCAGTGGTCGGTGGCGATGCCGACGACGTCGACACCCTCCACGCCGCGGGCGCGCAGCCAGTCGGCCAGCGGGGTGCCGTCCGCGGCGAAGCCCTCGAAACCGCTCTTCGACGCGGACCGGGCGCCCTTGAAGAACACCTCGTCGACCGCTCCTTCGGCCACGGCGGGGGCGAAGTCGGGATGGAACTCGCCGCCCTCGCTGCCGACCACGCAGTGCACCGGGAAGGAGTCCCGGAAGTCCGGGTGGTCGGAGAAGTGCGGGCCCGGGTCGATGTGGTGGTCCCGGGTGGCGACCACGCAGCTGTACTCGCCGTCCGCGGTGCGGACCAGGTCGGCGATGGCACCGGCCCGCCCGGCGCCGCCCTTCACCGGGACGCTGCCGCCCTCACAGAAGTCCTTCTGCACATCGACCACGATCAGAGCCCGACCCATGGTGAAATCCCTTCCTCGGGGGGTGACTTGTCCCTCGGTATGGTCGCCCGCCCGGATCGGGGAGGACGGCGCACGCGCCGGGCACTCACCCGATCGGGTCCGCACCCGATCGGGTCCGCAGCTGATCGGGTCCGCAGCTGATCGGGCAAGGCTCGCGGCCGCCCGGTCGGTCAGGCCGGGGTGCCGTCCTGGACCGGGGCGCTCCCGACGGTCCCGGCGGTCCCGGCAGTCCCGGCGGACTCCTGGGCCGCGGCGGGCTCCTGGACGGCGCGGACCGGCGGCGCCGGGACGGTGGCGGCCACCGCCGCGGCGGCCAGCGCCACCCCGCAGCCGATCAGCAGGCCCACCCGGAAGCCGGTCTCGGAGGGCAGCACGTGCCCGCCCACCGTGGTGGTCAGCTGGGCGAGCACGACGCCCACCACGGCCGCGGAGACCGAGGTGCCGAGCGAGCGCATCAGGCTGTTGAAGCTGTTCGCCGAGGCCGTCTCGGAGAGCGGCACCGCACTCATGATCAGCGCCGGCATCGCGCCGTACGCGAGGCCGACACCGGCGTTGCAGATCAGCGTGACCACCAGCACGCCCCAGGTGGACCCGATCAGCAGCATCGACAGCCCGTACCCGGCCGAGATCGCCAGCGCACCGGCGACCAGGGTGAACTTGGGCCCGCGCGCCGCCGAGAGCCGGCCGCCGAGCGGCGAGACGACCATCATCATCAGGCCGGACGGCGCCATCCACAGCCCCATCGCGAGCATCGACTGGCCCAGCCCGTACCCGGTGGCCTCCGGCAGCTGGAGCAGCTGCGGGACGATCAGCGCCTGCGCGTACATGCCGAAGCCCACCAGGACGGACGCCGCGTTGGTCAGCAGCACCCTCGGCCGGGCGGTCACCCGCAGGTCGACCAGCGGCTCGGCGAGGCGCAGCTCCCAGGCGCCCCAGGCGAGCAGCAGGACCACCGCGGCCGCGAACAGACCGAGCGTCGTCCCGTCGGTCCAGCCCCAGTCACCGCCCTTGGAGACCGGCAGCAGCAGGCAGACCAGGCCGGCGCCGAGGCCGAGCGCCCCGACCGCGTCGAAGTGTCCACCGGCCGGGCGGGTGGTGGGCGCGGGGACCAGGAGGCGGATCATCGCCGCGACCGCCACGGTGAGGACGGCCGCGCCCCAGAACAGCGCCCGCCAGCTGGCGTACTGGGCGACGGCCGCCGAGATCGGCAGGCCGAGACCGCCGCCGATGCCCATCGAGGCGCTCACCAGGGCGATCGCGGAACCGAGCCGCTCGGGCGGCAGTACGTCGCGCAGCAGGCTGATGCCGAGCGGCACCACGCCCATGCCCATGCCCTGGAGGCCGCGTCCGGCGATCATCGGCAGCACCGAGGAGGTCAGCGCGCAGATCACCGAGCCGAGCAGCAGCGGGACGCAGCACGCCAGCAGCATCCGCCGCTTGCCGAACAGGTCGCCGAGACGGCCGCTGATCGGCACGAACACGGCGGCGGAGAGCAGGGTGGCGGTGATCACCCAGGAGGCGTTCGAGGGGGAGGTGTCCAGGATCCTCGGCAGCTCGCCGATCAGCGGGGTGACCAGGGTCTGCATGATCGCGGCCACCGTACCGGTGAGGGCGAGGGTGGCGACGACTCCCCGGGTCCGGTCGGGGGCGGTGGTCTGTGGGGCGGCCATGAGCGGGGGCTCCTCGGTTCCGGTCGGCGGGCAGAGCGGGGCAGGTGCGGCGTGGTGCGGTGCGGTGCGGCGTGGCTTCGTGCGCGGCGGCGCGGTCGTGCGGCGCGGCGCGATCGTGCGCCGCGGCGCGATCGTGCGCCGCGATGCGATCGTGCGCCGCGATGCGCGTTCATATGCAGAGTACACATGATGTGTATCGTGCACATCACCGCGACTGGGCGGCCGCCTGCCATACTGTGCGCAAACACCGCAGGTCAGCGCCCCGGAACCAGGGACGGGAAGGACGGCATCATGAGCGGGCCCACGGACGAGGTGGCGTTCGAGTACATGGTGCTCAGCCGGCACCACTACCTGAGCCCGGCCGGCGCCCGGCCGGAGGGCAGCCGGCTCGATCGCAGCGCCTACATCCTGCTCAGCCGGATCCGGATGCAGGGCCCGATGTCGATCGGCGAACTCAGCGACGCCTTCGGACTGGACGCCTCGACCCTCAACCGGCAGACCGCCGCGATGACCCGGGCCGGGCTGGTCGAGCGGATCCCCGACCCGGACGGCGGGATGGCCCGCAAGTTCCGCACCACCGAGGAGGGCGAACGCCGCCTCGACGAGGACCGCGCCGCGCACGCCCACGCCCTCGACCTGGTGATGGCCGACTGGCCGACCGAGGACGTCCGGACCTTCGCCGAGTTCCTGCGGCGCTTCAACACCGGCATCGAGCGCCTCGACGGCCGCCCCTGGCCCCGCGCCTGACCCACCGTCGCCCGGCACCCCGGCCCCGACGATGCCCGCCCGCCCCACCAGGAGCTCCGACCGCATGGACCGTCCGCAGGCCCCCGCCCTCCTCCTCGACGCCCTCGCCCCCGCGCACCCGGCCGGCATCCTCGACGCCGCCGAGCGGGCCGAACGACGGGGCGCGGACCGGCTGGTGGTCTCCGAGACCGCCTACGACCCCTTCCTGCAACTGGCCCGCGCCGCCGACCGCACCAGCTCCATCGAACTGGCCACCGGCGTGGCGGTCGCCCTCCCCCGCACCCCGATGACGCTCGCCTACCAGGCCTGGGGGCTGCACGCGGCCTCCGGCGGCCGGGCCGTGATCGGACTCGGCTCACAGGTCAAGCCGCACATCGAGAAGCGCTTCGGGATGCCCTGGGACCGGCCCGCCGCCCGGATGCGCGAGTACGTGCACGCGGTGCGGGCGATCTGGCACAGCTGGCAGACCGGCGACCGCCTGCGCTTCCGGGGCGACTTCTACACCCACACGGTGATGACCCCGGTCTTCGCCCCCGACCCGGTCCCGGCCGGGGTGCCGCGGATCCTGCTGGCAGGGGTCGGCCCGCTGATGGTGCGCACCGCCGGGGCGGTCGCCGACGGCTTCCTCAGCCACCCGTTCACCTCGGTCGACTACCTGGCCCGGCAGGTGCTGCCGGCGCTGGCCGAGGAGCGCGGCGCGGCCGAGGCGGCGGGCGCAGCCTGGACCGGGCGGCCGTTCGAGATCGTCGGGAGCGTGCTCACCGCGACCGGACGCACCGAGGAAGAACTGCGGACCCACCGTGCGTCCGTCCGGGAGCGGCTCGCCTTCTACGCCTCCACGCCCGCCTACCGCCCGGTGCTGGCCCAGCACGGGTGGGAGGACCTGCACGAGGAACTGCACCGGCTGTCGCTGCGCGGGCGGTGGCCGGAGATGGCGGCGCTGATCGACGACCGGGTCTTCGACACCTTCGCCGTCGCGGGCAGCGTCGAGGAGGCCGCCCGGGAGATCCACCGCCGCTACGCGGGCCTGGCGACCAGGGTCTCGGTCAGCCTGCCCGAGGACGCCGACCCGGACCTCGGCCTGGACGTCCTGGACGCGCTGCGCGCCCTGGACGGCCGCCCGGCGCCGCACTGACGGGGCCTGGGCGGCTACCCTCCGCAGTCGACCCGGAAGGGCGGTCCGGCCGGAAAACCGGATGCGCCGTATGGTTCGACCGCGCCACCCGCCCTACGGGTGAAGGGTCGTGACAGTGCCTCAGCCCGCGTCGACCTCAACCCGCGTCGGCCTCGGCGCCTTCCGGGCCGGCGTCGTCCGCCGCCTCGCGCGCCGCAGCCTCCCGTGCCGCCGTCATCTCGGCGTAGACCCGCGCACCCCGGTCCGGGGCCAGGTCCAGACAGGCCAGCACACCGGGGACGGCCACGCTCGGCATCAGGTGCCGGTACAGCGTCGAGACCCGGACGGCCAGGTCGGCGCGGCCGGTGAAGCGCTGCGACTGGAGCTGCACGCCGACCCAGGAGGCCGTCATCAGCCCGGCCGTGTCGGCCGGCACCACGTGCGGCAGCAGTTCGCCGCGCTCGCCCGCGTCGACCAGCAGCCGCTCCAGCCTGGAGATCCAGCCGGGCGCGGCGTCGATGCCCATCTGCTTGTCCGCGCCCTGGTCCACCGAGAGCCGGACGGCCGCGCTGACCAGCGGATCGATGGGCACCAGATGCGTGACCACCATCCCGGTGTCCACGAACTCCTGGAGCTTGCAGGAGCGCTCCGGCACCGCCTCGGCCTCGAACTGCCCCTCGATCACCCCTTGCGCGAGCTCCCGCTTCGAGGCGAAGTGGAAGTAGACGGCGCCGCGCGTCACCCCGGCCCGGGCCACGACCTCCCCGATGGTCGCCCGCTCGTAACCGAACTCGTCGAACACCGAGGCCGCGGCCTCCAGAATCAGCCGCCGCGTCCGCAGCGCCCGTTCCTGTCGCGCCACCCCGACCACCCCCACCACACCCGCACCGAAACAAAACCAAACAGCCCGTATCTTACCCGGGGCGCGGGACCGCCCCGACGGCCGTACCGGCGAGGGCGCCCGCACACGGGCTGTCAGAGAATACCGACCGTGCGGTCCGCTCCGAACGCGCACCCCGGGGCCGGCTCGCCCTCACCCGGTGCGGGGGCGTACTCCCGGGCGCGCCTCCCGGACCTGCTCCGAGTGTGCTCCGGGTGAACTCCCGGGCGGCGACCGGCCGGAGAGGCCCGACCCCACCCGTCCCGGCCCCACTCGTCCCGGCCCCGCTCCGCTCACCCCGCCTCCGCCCGGTCGAGCACCGCGACCGCCTCGACCTCCACCAACTGGTCGTGGTACCCGAGCACGGAGACCCCCAGCAGGGTGCTCGGCACATCGTGCGCGCCGAGGTACTCGCGATAGACGTTCCAGACGGCCACCAGGTCGCTCTGCCGGGAGGAGGCCACGTACACCGTGGTGCGCACCAGGTCCGTGAGCGCGGCACCCTCGCCCTCCAGCACGGTGACCAGATTCCGCATCACCTGGTGGGCCTGCCCCGCGTAGTCGCCCACGGCCACCGTGCGCCCCTCGGTGTCCAGCGGGCAGGCTCCGGCCAGCCAGAGCGAGCGGACCGGCACGTCGACGGCCGCCGCGTAGGCGTAGTCGACGGCCTGGGTGAGCCGGTGGTTGCGGATCAGCCTGACGGCGCTGCTCATGGGTGCCTCCCGGACGGTCGTTCGGTGTTGTCGGAACCATCGTTCGAAGCCGGGGACGGGACCGTCAATCGATTTACCGCGACACCCCGCCCGCCCCGGGCCCCGCCGGTCGGGAATTCACCTCTGCGGGTGATGGCGGCACGGGAGCCCGAACCGGGATCCTGGTGGTTCGCCGACGACCGAGGGGGCTGCCGTGCCGTTTCCGCACACCACCGGGGGCTGGGGCCGCCGCCGGCTGCTGGGGGTCGCCCTGGGGGCCGGTCTGGCCCCGCTGGGGGCCGCCTCCGCCGCCGCCCGCCCCCGCGAGGAGGACCCGGGGCTCCCGCTCGGCCTCCGGGTCGCCGCCGTGGCGACCGCGCAGATCGGCGTGCCGTACGCCTGGGGCGGCGGCGACCGGCTGGGGCCGAGCCTCGGCTTCTGCGACGAGGAGAACGGCTACCTGAACGGGCAGTGCCTGGGCGAGAGCACGATCGGCTTCGACTGCAGCGGCCTGTCGCTGCACTGCTGGTACCGGGCCAGCGGCGGAGCGGTGGAGCTCGGCCACTACACGGTCGCCCAGTTCCACCGCTCCGCCCCGGTCGACCGGTCCGGACTGCTCCCCGGCGACCTGCTGTTCTTCTCCCGCCCGGACGCGCCGCTGCACCATGTGGGCCTCTGGGCCGGTGACGGCGCGATGATCCACGCGGAACGCACCGGCACCCTGGTGGCCCGGGTCGAGAACGTCCTCGACCTGCCGCGCTGGGCCGGCGAGTTCGCCGGCGCCCGCCGCCCCCTGCCGCTCGACCGCTGACCCGCCGACCCGCCCGACCTGCCGACCGCCCGACCCGCCGACCGAGGCCGAGCGGGTCACGGGGTGCCCGGCAGCTCCGCGTGGATCCGGGCGAGCAACTCGTGCAGGACGCGCCGTTCCGCCCCGCTCAGCGGGGCCAGCACCTCGTCCTGCACGGCCAGTGCCTCGGCGCGCAGCTCGGCGAGCAGCGCCCGGCCGGCCTCGGTGACGGTGACCGAGAGCCGACGGCGGTCCGCGGCGTCCCGGGTCCGTTCGACGTACCCGGCGAGGGCCAGTTGGTCGGCGACCTTGGCCATGTCACTCGCGTCGACCCCCAGCCGCCGCACGAGGTCCCGCTGCGCGTGGGGCCCGAAGTCGGCCAGCGCGGCGAGCACCGCCATGTCCCACAGCCGCAGCCCGCGCCGGGCGAGGCGTTCGGCGAGCCGCGAGCGGGCCGCCTTCCCGGTCCGGGACAGCAGATAGGTGCTGAGGTCCAGCAGTGTCGGCGGGGTCGCCCGGGCGGGTGACGGACCGTCGGCGGCGGGAGCGGTGGAGCCGGGTTCCTCTGAGGCCATGGGAGAAGTCTAGGGTGCGGCCCTATAGTGGGAACAGACCCACGATTTCGTAGCCGTAACGACCCCGCACCCGAGGCGAGGAACCCTGACCATGGACGCCCTGTACCACCGCCTGCTCGTCGCCGACTTCCCCGCCTGCTACGGCTTCTACCGGGCCGTACTGACCCCGCTGACGGGCGCCGCCCTGGTCAAGGGGACGCCCGACGGCCCCTACGCCACCTGGGACCTCGACGGTCAGGCCGTGCTGTCGCTGTTCGACCGGAGCCTGCTGGCCGCCGCCGTCGGCACCGCCGCACTGCCCGCCGAACCGGCCGCCACCGCCCAGGACGGCACCATGCTGGTGTTCCGGGTCGAGGACGTCGGGCCGGCGTTCGACCTCTGTCTGCGGCACGGCGCCGACCCCGTCGTCGGCCCCACCGACCGCCCCGAGTGGGGGCCGGGACTGCGCACCGCCCATCTGCGCGACCCGGAGGGCCGGCTGATCGAGCTTCAGTCGTACTGACCCGCCCCGGCCACCGGTCCGGACCGGGCGGGGGCTCAGCCGCGCGGGCGGCGCAGCATCTGCTGCGGCAGGCTGCCGGCGGTCCAGTAGCCGTCGAGGATGCGCAGCAGGCCCTCCGGGTCCCGCATCACCTCGGCGATCCGGTCGCCGTGGGCGTCGGCGAGGGGGTCGCGGTCGACCGTGCGGCGGTCGGCGGCGGTGAAGGAGGAGGAGTAGGCGTGGCAGGCGGGGCACCAGAGGTAGTTGATCATCGACGGGCCGCTCCGGCCGAACTCCTCGTGGTGGTAGGAGCGCAGGCCCGCGTGGTCGCAGACCGGGCAGATGCGCTCGGCCACCGGCAGGTCGAGCTGGTCGCGGAGTGCCTCGCGGTGGTTCTCGTCGTACGGCCGGGCCATCGGACGGTGGTCCTCTCGGTAGTGCGGGTCGTGCGGGTCGTGCGGGTCGTGCGAGTGACACAGGTCGTGCGGGCGGCACGGGTCGGCCGCGGCGGGGCTTCCCCGCCGCGGCCGGCCCTACCGGTGAGCCGTGGGAACGGCTCGGTCATGGGTCAGTCCTGTCCCGATATCCTCCGCCACATCATGATGCCGAAGTCTTCGGCGTCCTTCTCGGTCCCCGTGTCACCGTAGTTGCGCATCCGGTTCTGGTGGTGGGTCTCGTGGAAGAACGTGATCACGGCCTCCCGCATGTTCCGAAGGCCCTTGTTGGACATCTCGATGATCGGCAGTCCGTTGCGGCCGGTCTTGGGCTTCGCCGGGTACGGATAGCTCGTCCGGTACGTGTGCGGGCTGTTGCCGTAGTTGAGCTCGCCGGTGTTGCCGTCGATGATCCGTTCCTTGTGGACGACGTCGTACTTGTCCCACTCGGCGCGGTAGCCGGCCCGGGACAGGTACTGCTTGAGCCGACCCAGGCTCACGACCGGGCCGTCCGCGTACTCGTTGGGCTTCTTGTCGGGCTTGCTGCGGTAGGCGTTGCCGTCCTTGGTGCCCCCGTTGCCGGCGTCCGGGGTGGCCGCGGGCTCGTCGGCGCTCTTCGCACCGCTCTTGCCGCTGCCGCCCGGCTCCGTCCCGCCCTTGCCGGTACCGGACTTCGGGGTGGACGGGGCGTCCCCGCCCTTGGGTGTGGTCGGCTCCGGATCGGCCTTGGTAGTGGTCGGCAGGTCGCCGGAGAGCAGCTTCTTGACGGCGCTGACCACGTCGTCACCGGACTCGACGGCGACCTTGACGGCCTTGACCGCCTTGACGCCGGCGCTGATCATCTTGACGGCGCCGTAACCGTCGATCAGCAGTGAGCCGACCACGCCGGTCCACTGCCCGGCCACGTACGAGGTGGAGCTGGTGTCGACGCCGAACACGTTGGCGAGCGGGTGGTCGTCGACGTAGCCGGTGTGGCCCAGCCGGAACGGGGAGTCGTTGGAGTACCCCGTCATGTCGTTGAACACGTCGTTGTCGCCGTTGGCGATGTCGGCGAACGAGTTCCAGCCGTCGGAGAGCCAGTTGACGCTCCACTGCCACGGGTCACCGACGATGGAGTCGCCGACGCCGGTGAAGAAGCTGCCGACGTCGCCCCAGCTCCACCAGAGACCGTTGGGGTCGCTGCCGGAGGTGGGGTTGCCGGCCCCGTAGCCGTAGCCGCCCATCTGGTTGGGGTCGCCGGCCTCGAAGACCGGGTCCACCTGGAGGAAGCGGCCCTGCACCGGGTCGTACTGCCGGGCGCCGAGCAGGTCGAGGCCCGAGGTGGTGTCGGTCGGTCTGCCCAGGTAGCCCCGGTTGTCCGCCCAGCCGCCCGGCGCGGTGCCGCGCGGGTTGCCGTACGGGTCGAAGGCGCGCCGGGTGACGGCCAGGGTGGTGCCGTCCACCTGGAGTTGGGCGGTGCCCTGCGGGGTGGTGGGCTGGTAGCTGATCGTCCCCTTGCTGGAGCGGACCGTCACGGTGCCGTCGGGCGCGCGGTAGTACCGCAGGCCGGTCACGGTCCTGGTGGCGGTGTCCAGGGTGAGCTGCTGGGTGCCGGAGAACAGGTAGAGCGTGGTGCCGGCCGGTCCGCGCTGGAGCAGCAGGCCGCCGTCCGCGTCGTACAGGTAGCCGGTCTGCTTGCCGTCGGTGGTGACCGTCGCGGTCCGGCCCTCGGCGTCGTAGCCGAAGGACTGGGTGGACGGACGGGCACCGGTGGTGGTCCGGGTCTCCACGTTCCCGGAGGCGTCGTAGCCGGGGGTCAGCACACTGGTCCCGGCGGTGGGGTTGCGGGTGGTGACGCTGGTGACCGCGGTCGGCTTCCTGGTCGGAGTGTTGCCGCCGCCGGGGTAGGCCAGGGTCTGCGTGGTGTCCTTCGCCGCGTTGCCGGTGACGTCGTGGCTCACCTGCTGGGTGCGGTCACCGAGCCGGTTGAACTGCCAGTCCAGCCAGTACGGGTCCGGGCCGCCGACGGTCGACGGCGTGGGGCGCGCGGTGTTGCACTGACCGAGCTGGCCCGCCGTGGCGGCGGTCAGCCCCTTGGTGTCGGTCCAGGCGGTGACCAGCCGGTGCTGGGCGTCGTAGCCGAAGCACTGGGTGTCGACGGTCCGGTCGGTGCCGCCGCTGGAGCGGACATCGGAGACCGCGGTGACGTTGCCCGCCTGGTCGTAGCGGTAGGAGGTGTCGGAGATCGGGTTGGCGGTGTTGCTCTGCAGGGTGACCCGGTTGGTGGCCGGACGGCCCGTCGCCTGGTCGTAGGTCTGCGCGGTGCGCAGCTGCTTGGCCGGCGTGCCGAGGGTGGTCTGCAGCACCTGGCCGAGCGGGCTGTACTGGACCGTGGCGACGTACGGCCGGCTGGGCGAGCCCATGCTGACCAGGCCGCCCTCCAGGTTGTAGCCGTAGCCGACGGTCTCCGCCGGGAGCCCGCCGGCGGCGCCGTACTCGGACGAGGCCAGCAGGCCGACGGTGCTGGTGTACGAGGCCTTGGCGGTGTAGGTGCCCGCCAGCGCGCCCTCGCTCGACGGGATCACCGTGGTGGTCCCGGTCGGCTGGCCGACCGCGTTGTAGCCGTCGAACTTCTGCACGTAGGCACTGCCGGCCTTGCCGCCGACATAGCGGACGGACGCGACCGGCCGGCCCTTGCCCAGGCTGTCGTACGTCCACTCGGCCAGCAGCTTGGTCGGGTCGCCGGCAGTGTCGCCCGCGTACTCGGCGGTCCGGCGGCCCAGCCCGTCGTAGCTGAACGAGAGGCTCTGCTTGCGGGCGTCGGTGGTGCGGACCACCTGGCCGAGGTCGTCGTACCCGGTGCTGGAGTCCCCGGTGGACGGGTCGCTCTGGCCGGTCGTCCGGCCCTGGAGGTCGTACGTGTAGGACCAGGTGTTGCCCACGGTGTCCTTGACCGTGGCGATCTGGCCGCGCGGCGTGTAGGTGTAGCGGGTGGTCAGGTCGGCGGCCGGGGTGGTGTTCGCCGTTCCGGTGGACCAGAGCTGGACGTTGGCGGCGTCGTAGACCGCGACGTTGTCGTCCGCCTGCACCTTGAGGTAGCCGCCCGCGTGTCCGGCCGTCCCGCTGGACCACAGGATGGTCTTCCCGGTGGCGTCCAGGACCACGAGGTTGCCGTCCGCCTGCATCAGCGCGTAGGCGCCCGGGTGCCCGCCGGTGTTGGCGGACCAGAGGGTGCGGTTGTCCACCAGCGCGGTCAGCACGAGGTTGCCGTCGGCCTCCATGGCGAGCCGGACGCCCGCGGAGAGCACCGAGGTGCCCGAGGAGAGCCGGCTGCCGCCGTCGAGCTTGCGGTCCGGCGTGGTGTCGCGGACGGTGGTGGCGGTGGTCCGGCCGAGCGCGTCGGTGTAGGTGCTCTTCGCCTTGCCGCCCTGGGCCGGCGTGGTGTCGACCCGGTCGACGCCCCGGTAGGTGGAGGTGGACTTCCACAGCGTGCTGGCGAAGGACACCAGCGTGGTGGTCACCGGACGGCCCTGGCCGTCGAAGGCGGTGCGGGTCACCGACGGGCCGGTCCGGTTGGCCTCCGCCCACATGGTGGCGGACGGGGCGTTGGCGGCATCGGCGTAGGTGCCGATGCTGGAGACCGTCCAGCCGTGCGAGTCGTAGTAGGTGGAGGTGACCAGCCGGCCGGCCGAGTTGTCCGCCGGGGTGGACTGGGTCTGCCGGGGCTGCAGGGTGCCGTCGTAGATGGTGACGGAGGTGCTGTAGGAGCCGTCCTCACGCAGGCCCTTGGTGGTCACCGAGGACGGCGTGGGGTTGTCGCCCGCGCCGTGCACGTCGTAGGCGTACGTCCGGTCGGGGGTCTGGGTGGCCTTGTCGCGGCCGGGGGACCAGACCTTCTCGCGGCGGCCGAGCGCGTCGTACGTCGCGTCGGTGACCAGGTTGTTCACGTCCACCGCGTGGGTCACCGACCCGCGGCCCGGGGAGACCGTGCTGCTGGCCGCCCACTTCAGCGGGTTGCTGGTGCCGAGCTTGGTCGGCAGGACGCCCGACGGCGGGTCGTAGCTGCTGGTGGTGGTCCGGCCCGCCGCGTCCGTGCTGGCGGTGACCCGGCCGTACCGGTCGAAGGTCATCGCGCCGAGCACCTGGAACTGCGGCTTGCCGGCGGCGTCGTAGGAGGTGGCCGCCTCGGTCGCGGTGACGTTGCCGAGGGTGCGGCCGTTCTGGCCGAGCACGCCGAGCGTGCCGGGCCGCTCGACCGAGCCGTCGCCGTCGTAGTAGACCCGCTTGTGCGACAGCGTGGTGGTGCTGCCGGGCGCCGTGCTGCACGGGCCCGCGAGGCTGATCGTCTCCTTGGGATAGACCAGCATCATCGGGTTGTCCGACGGGGCGTCGGCGTACGTGGTGACGGTGCAGGTCCGCTGCTCGGGTGCCGAGAGGTCGCCCTCCTCGTCGGCCTTCCAGATCCGGCCGTAGCCGTCGAATGCGGTGCCGGTCCTGGTGGTCCGCCACTTGCCGTCCGACAGCAGCCCCATCGTCCGGGACGAGGTGGAGGTGATCCGGCGGGCGGTCGTGTCGGGCAGCGTGGAGAGCTTGTCCGGCGCCGGGTCCTCGGAGGTCCAGGCCTTGCGGGAGGCGCTGGCCGTGACGGTGGTGCCCGGCGGGGAGGTCAGCGTACGGGTGACGACGCTGCCGCCGGCCTGGCTGTGGCCCAGGGTCTGGTACGGGGTACCGGCCATCCAGGCGCTGTCGGTGATCTCCTCGTCCAGGACGTTCTTCACCTTGACGGTGCGCTTGGACCCGTCGGCCTTGTAGTCGCCGTCCATGCCCTGGAGGTAGGAGACGGTGCTCTGGGTGATCGGGTCCGGGGCCGCGCCCGTGGTGGTGGTGACGGTCCGGTAGCCGCGGAAGTCGTTCCACGTCCGGTGTTTGTCGTCGGTCAGCTCGGAGTCGTCCCGGTGCCAGGCGGCGCCGTCCGAGTAGGTGTAGCCGGTGACCTTGGCGGGCGAACCGGCCTTGGTCCGGTCACTGGAGGTGACCTGGGAGACCAGGGTCTTGTGGAACCAGTCCTCGATCGGCTCGACACCGCCCGGGGTGTTCCAGAACACCGGGTAGCAGGCCATGGTGTTGGCGTCGGCCGAGGCCGGCATGGTCTTCTTCTCGCGCGAGCACTCCGGTGCCCGGTAGGTGACGGCGACCGACTCACCGGTCTCGGTCTGCACGCTGGACATCCGCGGGTGGTACAGCGGCGGGGCGGCCGGGGTGAGGCCGTCGACCCGGTTGTCCATCTCGATGCCGACGAACTTGACCGGGTCGAGGCTGATCGGGCCGTCGCCGCCGGCGGAGGTGTCCTTGCCGGTGTGCACGATCTCCGAGAGCCACATCACCGACTGCAGCGAGCCGGTGGCCTTCGGGTCCTGGGTCTTGCCGGTGACCGGGTCGTAGGTGCCGCCCGCGTCCGAGAAGACCTGCTTCAGCTCGTAGGTGTCGACGTCCTGCCAGCCGGAGGACGTCCGGACCCTGGTGTCGACGCCCTTCAGCCGGTGGGTCTGCCAGAAGGTCGGACCGCTGATCAGGCAGACGCCCTCGGTGTCGCCCTCGTCCCCGATCTTGGTCTTCCAGTCGGAGGGGCAGTTCAGGTCGTACGGGGTGTCCGGCCAGTCCTTGGCGGTGTCCGAGGAGAGGTTGCCCTCCTTGCAGACGGTGTCCGAGGTGGTGCACCGCTGGGCCGTGCGGAAGACGACCTCGGCGGCCGGCTCGCGGCCCGCCCGGGCGTCCGCCAGCTGGTAGCCGTACGAGATCCGGGTGAGGTGCCCGCCCCGGACGTACTTGGTGAGGGTGCCGCCCTTCTCGTCCTTGTCCTCGTCGGGGACCTGGCCGAAGCCCATGTTGTAGTAGTTGGACTCGGTCGACCAGTCGTAGCGCTGCACGTTGCCGTGCGGGTCGACCACGAAGTCCAGGTTGAACCGGTAGCCCACCGGCCGGTCGCACCGGGAGTCGTCGCCCTGGTCCGAACTGTGGCACGGGTCGCCCGACTTGGGATGGTAGACCGGGATGCCCCAGGCGCTGTCGGTGGCGTCGTCCGCGGTGCCGCCGGGCGCGTGGTTGAGGCCCAGGTAGTAGGCGGTGCCGTCGGTCGTGGTGACCTTGAAGTACTCGCCCTGCCAGAGGCCGTTGGTCGCGCCGCTCAGCCGCTCGATCCGGGTGCCGTCGTCCGACAGCAGGTGGTAGAGGCCGTCGGAGTCCTTCACCAGCTGGCCGCTGTGGCTGCCGAGCGAGAGGGTGGCGTTCCAGCCGGCCCAGCAGGAGTCGCCGGAGTCCTTGATGCCCTGGTCCTTGCAGCTCTTGTAGGAGCGCTCGATGAAGCCGGGGCTGTAGGACCAGCCGTCACCGATCCAGGACGACTGGGAATTGCGGGCCGAGGTCTCGCCGTCCACCGACTGCGAGTCGTAGGACAGGCTGACCGCCGGAGCCTCGCCCCCCAGGGAGGGCGGCACCGTCACCGGGTAGTGGTAGGTGAAGGCACCCGAGGCGGAGGCGGACCAGGCGCCCGAGGCGGACAGCGAGGTCGCGCCGAAGTCGCCCTGGGACCCGCTGGTGCCGGCCACGGCGGCCACCGCGACGCCGGCGGAGGACTGCGCGGCGGCGGTCGCGGCGGACGGTGCGGCGAAGACGCTGCCCGCCTTCGCGGCACCGGTCCCGGCGCCGGTGGCGGCGAGCGCGACCGTGCCGCTCAGTTTCCGGTTGACCGGGTCGTTGACCGCCTCGACGGGCGTGCGGGTGCGGCAGGCGGCGAGCTGCGGCGTGGTCAGCGCGCACGCGGGCATCGCCACCAGCTGCAGCCGGGAGGCCCAACCGCCGCCGTACGCCTGCTCGATGGCGCCGTAGTCCAGGGACACCGCGACGTTGCCGGTCTCCGTCCGGGCGTCGGCCCGGTCCAGACCGACCAGCAGGCCGTCCACGCCGGCCTTCTTGGCCTGGCCCCGGTCGGCGAGCTTCACCCGGACCGAGGAGACCGGGCTGACCGGGGCGACCGCCGGCGCGAGCGCCTCGGCCCGGGCGCCGAGCGCGGTGGGCGCGGCGGGCGAGACCGAGACCGGCAGGTCGCCGGCCTTCGCCCCGCCGGCCGGCGCCGCCAGGCTGCGCGCTGCCGGGACCTTCCCCAGGTCGACGGTGGCGGTCCCGGCGGCCGGCCATCGCACGGGTTTCACCACGTGCGGGACCAACTCGCGGGCCCCCGGCGGGATCGCCGGGGAGACCGCGCCCCCGGGCCGGCTGTCGGCCGGGCCCCCGGGGACCTTGGGCAGGTCGGGGAGCGGGTCCGCCTCCCAGACCTTGTCCGTGTACTGATATCCGCCGACGATGGAGTCGGCCACGGCGAGCGGTGTCACCAAGGAGAGGACCGCGGCCGTCGCGACCGCGACGGTCCCCCGTTTCATCCAGGCCCGTTTCCGGACACCGCTGACTCCGCGCGTTCCTGCGCGCATGTTCAATCCCCCAGAGAACAAAAAACAGCCGGTGCCTGACGGACCACCAGCTGACGGCTCATTCGGCCGTTCGGAACCGTATTGCCATGGTCAAGCCAAGGCAATACCCTTCCCCAGCGGTCACTCCGACCTCTTTCGTCACACGGGCCCCAAGAAGCCTCCACAAGTGACACCAGGGCGAGCAAAGACCGCAAATCCGACACGTGGCGGGGGGCCACGGGGCGACCGCCGTGTGAGGAGAGTCACAGCGGCGCCCGGGGCAGCCCGCCTCCGGTCCCTGAAAGGGCGATCCATGGGGGAGCACCTCCGCGCCCGGAGAAATCCGGTGCGCTCACTGACACGCCGTCTGGCGCTGTCGGCCGCGGTCACCGGCCTGCTGCTCGGCAGTGCCGGTCCCGCGCTGGCGGACGACCCGGCCGCCGGCGCCGCGGGCCCGGCCGGCGCGACCACCCCGGCGGACTCACCGCTGGCGGCCGCCAGGGCCGAGGCCGCCCGGACCGGCGCGCCGGTCACCGTCGACAGTCTGACCACCGAGACCGCGCAGACCGTCGCCAACGCCGACGGCACCTTCAGCGTCACCACCCACCTGCAGCCCGCCCGGGTGCGCAAGGACGGTCACTGGAAGGACGTCGACGCCGCCCTCACCAGGAACGGCGACGGCACCCTCTCCCCCGCGGCCACCCCCTCCGGGCTGACCCTCTCCGGCGGGGGCGGCGGACCGCTGGCCACCCTCACCGACACCGAGGGACGCAAGCTCTCCTACACCCTGCCCTTCCCGCTCCCCGCCCCGGTGGTGACCGGCAGCACCGCGCGGTACAACGGCGTCCTGCCGGGCGTCGACCTCAAGGTCACCAGCACCGACCAGGGCGGCTTCCACGAGGTGCTGATCGTCCACGACGCCGCGGCGGCCGCCGACCCGGCGCTCGCCGCGCTCAAGTTGACCACCCGGGTCAGCGGCGGCCTGTCGCTGACGGCCGACCAGGACGGCCGGGTGGCGGTCACCGCCGCCGACGGCAGCGCGGTGTTCCGCTCGCCGACCCCGCTGATGTGGGACTCCGCCACGACGCCCGGCCCGGCCTCCGCGCCGGCCGTGCCCGCCGTGCCCGCCGCACCGGCGTCCAAGCCGCTCGCCGGGCCGCAGGCCGCGTCGCGCGCCGACGCCCCCGCGGGCAACCTCCCCACCGACCCCGGACCCACCGGCACCGAACCCGCCACGGCCTCCACCCCTGAGCAGCCGGGCAGCTCCGCTCAGGTCAAGCGGATCGCGGTGACCCAGCAGGCCGACACCCTGACCCTGGTGCCGGACGCCGGGCTGCTGGGCGGCGCCGACACCGTCTGGCCGCTGTACATCGACCCGTACACCAGCCCCGTCACCAGCAAGAAGAGCCACTTCATCACCGTCAAGGAGGGCTGTGCGGGCCAGAGCCCCTACGACGACGCCCAGGACAACGGCGAGGGCGTCGGCTACCAGCGCTGGCAGGACTGCTTCGGCCTCAACCGCGCCTACTTCGAGCTGAACATCGCCAATCTCGACAAGAAGATGGTGATCTCCAAGTCGGTCGTCCACCTGACCTCGACCTACGGGGCCTCGTTCGACTGCGACAACGAGAGCGACATCCGGCTCGCGACGGTGACCGGGATCAGCGGGTCCACCACCTGGACCCACCAGCCCACCGTCACCGGTGACGGCTACATCGGCGGCACCCAGAAGGTCAAGAGCTCCAACATCAGCCAGAAGTGCGGCAATCACGCGCTCAGCTTCGACGTCACCGGGCAGATCCGGAAGCTCTCGGGCGTCAAGGACAGCTGGACCTTCGGCCTCTGGGGCAACGAGTCCAAGTCGACCGGCAACAACGACTTCGTCCGCTTCGCCAACAACCCTTACCTGACCACGGTGTTCGACATCGCCCCCGAGGTCCCGGACGGCCTGGGCACCACCCCGGCCACCCGCGCCCCCGCGAGCAACGGCTGCGGCGGCGCGGCGGACGGCTGGATCGGCCAGTCCGGCCTGGCCGGGGACGCCTCCGACATCACCCTCGACGCACACCTCAACACCGAGATGAGCGGGGTCAACCTCCGCTCCCGGTACGAGATCTGGGACACCAAGACCGCGGCCGCCGACGGCGGCTCGACCGACCGGGGCGCCCCGGTCAGCGGCTGGGTCAGCGACGGCGGCACCACCCGGGTCAACATCGGCTTCAAGGTCGCCGACGGCCACCAGTACGGCTGGCACGTCAAGGCCGAGGACGGCACCCTGGCGAGCGGCTGGTCCCCCAACTGCTACTTCAAGGTCGACCTGAGCGCGCCCAGCATCCCCTCCTTCACCGACTCGCCGGTCTTCCCGCCGCTCGGCGGCGACAAGGCGCCCACCGGCCACGCCGGTGACACCGGCGTCAGGATCGCGGTGACGGCCAACGACCCGACGCCCACCGGCTGCACCCGGGGCAGCTGCGTCAGCAGCGGCATCGACCGCTTCGAGTACGCGCTGGACACCAACATCCCGGCCAACGGCGCCGCCTCGGTCAACGCCGTGGCCACCACCGGCGGCAGCGCCGGCGCCGAGGTCCCGATCGTGCTGAGCGCCGCCCAGTGGGGCGCGCACACGCTGTTCGTCCGGGCCGTGGACAACGCCGGCAACACCCAGGGCACCGTCGGCCAGTACAGCTTCTTCGCCCCCTGGAACCCCGCCGCCAAGGTGACCGCGGGTGACCTCGACGGCGACGCGGTGCCCGACCTGGTCGCCCCGACCACCGACGGCGACCTCGTCCTGGTCCGCGGCAACGCCGACCCGGCCGGTCCCCCGGTCAGCGCCTCCACCAAGGCCCAGAGCCCGGACGGCACCGGGTGGGACAACTACCTGATCGCCCACCGCGGCACCGCCACCGGCACCAACGTCGACGACCTGTTCGCCTACTCCAGGGCGACCCACGAGCTGTACCTCTACCAGAACGACGCGGTGACGCCCGGCGGTACGACAGGGCGCTTCACGCTCACCCAGAACGTGGTGCCCCTCCGGAACTCGGGCTCCTGCCCGGCCAAGGGCTCGGACGGCACCTGGAACAACGTCACCCAGATCCTCGCCCCCGGCAAGCTCGCCCAGTTCGCCGACGCCCCCGACCTGATCACCGTCGACAAGGGCGAACTCTGGTACTTCCCCGGGACGTTCCAGGCCGGCTGCAACCTCGCGGCCGGTGTGCGGATCGGCACCGGCGACTGGTCCCGCACCACCCTGGTCGCCCCCGGCTCGGTGGGCGGCGTGCCGACCCTGTGGGCCCGTGACGACGCCACCGGCGCGGTCAGCAGCTTCCCGCTCACCTTCGACGGCGGCGTGCCGACCACCCGGATCGCCGCACCCGGCCACGCCCCGCTGGTCTCCGGCATCCTCGACACCGCCGGCAAGAACCTCTGCCTGGACATCGCCGGCGGCAAGACCGTCAACGGCACCGCGGCCTGGATGTACACCTGCAACGGCACCGACGCGCAGCAGTTCACGCTCGGCGCCGACGGCAGCGTCCACGCCCTCGGCAAGTGCCTGGACGTGAAGGGCGGCGACACCGGCAACGGCACGCCGGTCCAGCTCTACCAGTGCAACAACTCCGGCGCCCAGCAGTGGGCCCCGGGCCCCTACCCGGGCACCCTGAAGAACACGCAGTCCGGCCGCTGCCTGGCCGACCCGGCGGGCAACCGCAACCCGCGCACCCAGACGATCATCTGGGACTGCCTGAACATCGCCGACCAGAAGTGGGCCGCCACCACCGGCAACGCGCTGCCCACCGCGCAGAAGGTGCTGCCGCTCGGCGTCGGCGAGCGGGACCACCCGACCGTCGCCTCCCCGGGCGACGTGCAGGGCACCGGGTTCCCCGCGCTCTACGCCGGCTCCCGCTCCGGCCGACTGACCGAGTACCCGGGCGCCGCGCCGACCGGCGGCCTCGCCGCCTTCGGGGCCCCGGTCGGCATCGGCAACGTCCGTCAGCCCTCCGCCTGGTGGAAGCTCGACACCACCGCGGACAGCATCCGCCCGAGCGGTGGCCTCACCCTCACCGGCGGCGCGGCCCTCGGCACCGACCCGGCGCGCGGCGGGGTCCTGACCCTCAACGGCTCCACCGGGTACGCCGTGACCACCGGCCCGGCGGTGGACACCGGCCGCAGCTACACGGTGTCGGCCTGGGTGAAGCTCACCAGCCTCACCGACAACTCCACCTTCGTGTCGCAGTCCGGCACCAACGCCAACGCCCTCCAGTTGTACTACTCCAGCGGGGCCCACGCGTTCGCCTTCGGACACGCCCACACGGACGACACCGCCGGCGCCTTCACCAGCGCCTACGGACCCACCACCGGCGCGCTGGCACCGAAGACCGACACCTGGTACCACCTGGTGGGCGTCTACGACGCGGACTCCGCGGACCTGCGCCTCTACGTCAACGGCGAGGCCGCGGCGACCGCCGACTACGCGGGCACCGTCTGGAACGCGACCGGCCCGCTGCAGCTCGGCCGCCGCCTCTACAAGGGCGCCTACGGGGAGTACGCCGCCGGCCGGATCGCCGACGTCCAGCTCTACCCCGAGGCGCTCACCGCCATCGGCGTCGCCTCCCTCGACGGCAAGCGGCCCGTCCCGACCCGGCTGAGCTGACCCCCGCCCCGGCCACCGCGGCCCGTCCGCCCCGCACCGGGGCGGCCGGGCCGCAGTCGTTCGCGGGTGCCGCCGGCCGGGGGCGCGGGCCGGCGGAACCGCCGTGATCCGAGAGGCGCGCCCTACCGCGGGGCGTCCAGGTGGTAGAGCGCCGAGCAGGTCCGGCCGTGCAGCGGGACGACCTGGCGGGCGGCGACCGGGGTGTGGCCGACCGCGGCCGTGCAGTACCGGGAGTCCGGGACCGGCAGCGGACGCAGCGTGACGCCGGTGGCGGGAGCGGCGACCGCCACCCCGCCGAGGGCCAGCCCGGCCGTCAGGGCGGCGACGACGATTCGGCGGGCGAGGCGCATGGGGTACCTCCGGAGGAGCGCGAACGATGGACGGCGGCCGGGGACGATGGCCGCCGCCCCCATTCGAACGGCGGGTGCGCCGGGCGGCCCGGCCGACACACCGCGCGCGCCGCTAGTCGTATGTGTACGACTGCGCCCGACGCGATCCGACCGCGACCGTCCGGCGCCGTCCGGCGTCATCCGGACGGCTCGTCCCACAGCTCCTGGGCGCACGCGCCGACGAGCGCGCGGATCCGGGCCAGCGCCTCCCCCGCCGGCAGTCGCTCCGGCCGCCGGCCGTCCCGCAGGCGCAGGGCGAGCAGGTCGTCCGCCGCCTCGCGCGGCCCGAGGACCGCCTGGTAAGGGACCAGCCGGGCCTCCCGGATCCGCGCGCCCAGGCTGCCGCGCTCGGGCCCGGCGACCTCGGCCCGCAGCCCGAGGTCGAGACAGCGCTCGCGCAGCCGCTCGGCCCGTGCCCGCTCGCCCTCGGTCAGCGGCAGCAGCACCAGCTGGGTCGGTGCCAGCCAGGCCGGGAAGGCCCCGCCGTACAGCTCGATCAGATGGGCGACCACCCGCTCCACGCTGCCGATGACGCTGCGGTGCACCATCACCGGGCGGTGCTTCGCCCCGTCCGGTCCGATGTACTGGAGGCCGAACCGCTCCGGCTGGTGGAAGTCGATCTGCACGGTGGAGAGGGTGGACTCGCGCCCGGCCGCGTCGGCGATCTGGACATCGATCTTCGGCCCGTAGAACGCGGCCTCGCCCGCCACCGCCTCGAACGGCACGCCGGAGCGCGACAGCACCTCGGTCAGCAGCGCGGTGGCCCGTTCCCAGAGCGCCGGGTCCGCCACGTACTTGCCGCCCTCGCCCGGCAGCGAGAGCCGGTAGCGCACCGGCCGGATGCCGAGCGCACGGTGGGCCTCGCCGATCAGCTCCAGCGCGGCCACCGCCTCGTCCGCGGCCTGGTCGGGGGTGCAGAAGACGTGCGCGTCGTTCAGCTGGATCGCCCGCACCCTGGTCAGCCCGCCGAGCACGCCGGAGAGTTCGGAGCGGTACATGCCGCCGAGTTCGGCGATCCGCAGCGGCAGTTCGCGGTGGCTGCGGGGCCGTGAGCGGTAGATCAGGGCGTGGTGCGGGCAGAGGCTGGGGCGCAGCACGACCTGCTCGGAGCCGAGGTCCATCGGCGGGAACATGTCGTCCCGGTAGTGCTGCCAGTGGCCGGAGATCTCGTACAGCTCGCGTTTGCCGAGAACGGGCGAGTACACATGGCGGTATCCGGCGCGCCGCTCGCGGTCGCGGACGAATTCCTCCAGGGTGTGCCGGATCGCGGCGCCGTCGGGCAGCCAGTACGGGAGGCCGGAGCCGATCAGCGGATCGGTGTCGAATAGTCCGAGCGCACGGCCCAGCCGGCGGTGGTCGCCCTCCGGTCCGGCAGCACTGCGGCCGGGGGCGGAAGCGGCGTCGGAGGCGGTGTCGGGGGCGATCGGGTGGCTGTTCATGGGGGTCTCCACTCTGCGGTGCGGGCGAGTGGACCGGTACGGCGAAGCCCCGGGGCACTCGCCCCGGGGCTTCGGACCAAATCAGCAGTCAGCGCGCCGGGACTCTCTCCGGCGTCGTCGTGAGGACGGCTGCAGCGCGCTTCATACCGTCCACGCTAGCAGCCGAACGCCACGGTGGGCGAACGGTTTCCGTCCGACCGGGGCGGGCCGCTCGACCGCCCGGGTCTCAGCGCAGGACCTCGCAACCGCGTGCCGCCAGGGCGGCGAGCAGCGCCGGCGCCGGTTCGACCGGGTTCCAGCGCAGGTCCAGCTTCTCCAGCGCGGGCAGCCCCGCCGCCCCGTCCGCCAGCCACTCCGGCAGCGCGGTGATCCGGTTGCCGCGCAGGTCCAGTCGGCGCAGCCGGGGCAGGCCGGCCAGGGCCGGGGGCACCTCGGTGAGCGCGTTCTCGCGGAGTTCGAGTTCACGCAGTTCGGCGAGCCCGGCGAAGGAGTCCGGCAGACCGGTCAACGCGTTGCCGCGCAGCCAGAGTTCGCGCAGTGCGCGCAGGCCGCCGAGCGAGTCCGGCAGCGCGGTGAGCAGGTTGTGCTGGGCGCGCAGCTCGACCAGGCCGGTCATCGCGCCGATCCCGGCCGGGAGTTCGGCGATCCGGTTCTCGCCGACGTTGAGGTAGCGGAGCGCCGTGAGGCGGCCGAGGGCCGCCGGGAGCCGGGTGAGCGCGTTGTCGTGCAGGTAGAGGAAGTCGGTGAGGCCGGCGAGGTCGCCGAGCTCCTCCGGGACGGCGGAGATCCGGTTGTGCCCGAGGTCGAGGGTCCGCACCCGGTGCAGCCGGCCGATCAGGGGCGGGACTTCGGCGATGCCGGTGTCCGCGAGGATGAGGACCGTCAGATCGGTGCGGTCCCACACCTCCTCGGGCACGGTGCCGAGGTGTTGCCGCCAGAGGTTGAGGATGATGTCGGTCACCCGGCCATCCTGCCGCGCGGGCGCCACCGGGGCACTCCTCACCCCCGGACGCGAACCGCTTGACGCTTGCATGCCAGGCTCGGGAGGATGCCGGAACCGTCCGACGAGCTACGCGCCGACCGTCCTCGCCCCACCCTCCGGTCGGCCGGGAGAGGGCCCCCCTTGGCCGTCCATCCACTGATCCGACGCGCCGGCCGACTGGCCGGCGCCGTCCTCCTCGCCCTCGCCGGGGCACTGACCGCCGCCGGACCGGCGCACGCCGACTTCGGCACCGACTACCACGACCCGTTCACCGCGGCGAAGCCGCTCACCCGCCCCGACACCCGCTCCTGCAGCGTCGAAGTGATGCACGACCAGCCGTTCCGCAGCGGCTACGGGAACCCGCCGGACACGCCGTACACCACCAGCGTCACCCCGCCCGCCGACTGCGCCGGCCCCTGGTCCGCGGTCGTGCTGGACCTGCACGGACAGGTCGCCGGGAGGCAGTTCGACCGGCTGTTCACCGTCCGGGTCGGCGGCGTGCAGGTCCTGCTCTCCTCCACCCCCGAACCGTCCAAGGACGGCATCGAGTGGGCACTCGAACGCGATGTCACGCGCTACGCACCGCTGTTCGCCGCCGGGCCGCAGCCCTTCGCGCTCGACCTCGCCAACGTCACGGACGACACCTACACCGGCGTGTTCCGGATCTCCGCGAGCCTGACCTTCTACACCGCCTCCGCCCGCTGGCCCGCCGCCAGGACCGCCGACCGGCTGCTCACCACCGGACCCTTCGGACTCGACCGGGCCACGCCGAGCACCGGCACCGACCTCACCTTCCCGCCCAACCTGGAGCGCCTGACCGCCGAGGTGTACGCGCGCGGCGGCGGCGCCTGCGAGGAGTTCGCCTACGCCTCCGCCCCCGAGGAGTTCGCCCGCGCCAACCCCGGGACCGGCGCCTGCGGCCAGGGCCCGTTCCGCGAACTGCGGCTCAGCGTGGACGGACGGGTGGTCGGCGCGGTCTGGCCCTACCCCGTGATCTACACCGGCGGCTGGGACCCGCTGCTGTGGCGGCCCACGCCTGGCATCTTCGCCTTCGACCTGCCCGCCTACCGGCTGGACCTCACCCCGTACGCCGGGCTGCTGGTGGACGGCCGCCCGCACCGGGTCGCGATCGCCGTCAACGCCGCCGAGGCCCGCAGCAACGACCTCTGGACCGGCCAGGTCAACCTCTTCGCCGAGGTCGACCACGGTGCCGCCCGCACCACCGGTCAGCTGACCGACTACCGGGTCGCCCCGGAGGCCGCGACCACCACCACCCTCAACGACCACGGCGGCGGCAGCGGCGACTGGACGGTCACCGCCGCCCGGCACGACCTCGCCCGGGGCTGGCTGCAGACCTCGCACGGCCGGGTCACCACCGAGGTCCGCGACGACCTGGTGTTCGGCTCCACCCAGCGCTTCCGCGCGAACGGCAACGATCTGACCCTGCACAACCGCACCGACCTCACCCGGGCCACCGCCACCTGGGGCTCCGGGCCCCGGCGCACCAGCACGGTCCACGAGAGCCAGCCGCTCGACGTCACCTACCGGTACACCGAGGACGCGGCCGGCAACACCGACCAGACCACCGCCATGGACCTCGGCCAGCACCGCGAGGCGACCACGGCGACCGGCGCCCGGGTGACCGGACGCAGCACCGTCGACCACACCCTGCGCCCGACCGCCCACCGCCACGACGGCGACACCACCGTCCGCACCGGCACCGCCACCGAGGACTACCGCAGCACCGGCCCGGACGGCCCCTACCACCGCACCGTCACCACCGTGGACGGCTGGCCGGTCGGCTGACCCTCCGTCCGCACCGGGCCGGAGCGGCGCACCGGCCCGGGCGCCGTACTGGCCAGCACGGCGTACCGGCCCGGTGCGGCTGACCGGTCTTCCGGACGAGGCACCCTCAGCTCATCCGGAAGACCGGTCCGCGCGCGGTGAACGGCAGTGCGGCGCCGCGGGGGATCAGGAAGGCGTGCTCGCGGCGCAGCCGCAGCACATCGCACTCGCCGTCGGTGATCACGAGGACGGGCGCCCCGGGAGGGAAGTCCTCGGCCCGTTCCAGCAGGTCGATGCCCGGCTGGAGGACGGTGCCGCCGCGCCCGTGCACCCGCAGCCGCCCGGCGATCTCCTCCACCGGGAGGTACCCGGCGTCGTGCGCGGCGGCGTCGCAGTGCACCACCCGCGCCGCCGGCACGTCCCGGGCGGCGGCGTAGGAGGCGATCGCGCCGAGCGCCTTGCCGAGCAGCGTCCGGTCCATCGAGGCGGAGGTGTCCAGGACGACCCCGAAGGTGCAGCGCGGCACCTCCTCCTCCGGGTGGTGGCGGCCCGCCCGGGGGATGTCCGGCGTGGCGGACTGGCGGCGCGCGGGGCGGGCGTAGCTGCGCACCGGTTCCGGCCGGGGCACGAACTCGTCGAACCAGCGCGCCAGTAGCGCGTCCCACGGGAGCGGCGGGTGGGCGAGTGCGCGGATCTCCTCGACCAACCCGGCCGGGAGCAGGCCGCGTTCTCGCCCGTGCAGCTCGAAGCCCTGCTGGAGGCCGCGCCGGTAGAAGTCGTCGAGGTCCACGAAGTCCCGGGGCGGTCCCAGCCGTTCGCCGAGGACGTCCGGGCGGTTCTTCCCCGCCAGGGTGGCGAGGCGGCGGATCCGGCGCCGGTCGCGGACGATCCGGTCGTACACCTCCTCGGCCGACAGCCCCTTCAACTGCGGGTCGTGCAGCAGCCCGTCCGGCATCTCGCCGACGCCCATCTCCAGCAGCCAGCCGTTGATGACGTAGTCGGCGGCGACGTTGAACAGGAACGGGTCCCGGCCGCCGCGGCGCTCGCCGTGCCGCAGGGCGGCGTGCAGGATCTCGTGGCCGAGGACGAACCGCCACTCCTCGTCGGAGTAGTGGCGCAGCGGGTTGACGTAGATCTCCCCGGCCTCGGTGTCGACGGCGGCGACGGCGATGTCGTGGGCCCGGGCCAGTTCGGCGTCGGCCACCACGGTGAGGCCGGCCGCGACGACGCCGAGCAGCGGGTACGAGGAGACGAACCAGTTGAGCGCCCTGCTCCAGGGCCGCTCGGGCAGGCGTTCGCCGGTCTCGGCGTCGATCCGGCCGCCGGCCCGGTCCATGGCGGCGGACATGGTGCGGGTGAGCGCGACCGCGAACTCCACCGACCAGTCCTCGGGCTGCCCGTGGCCGCGCCACTCCAGCAGCAGTTGGTCACCCTCGGCGGTCCCGGCCGTCCCGGCGACCGCGGGCAGGCCGTCGCGGCGCCACCGGGCGGCCAACTCCTCCTCACCGCCGCTCGGGTACTCCTGCGGGAGGACGACCGGGGCGCGGCCGACCGGGAAGGTGGCGAGGAAGCGGTTGACCACCGCGCAGCGGGCGGCGGCCTCGAAGGCGTCGGGCGGGGTCCGGGTGCCGCGGGCACCCGGGAGGTGGCCGAGGCCCAGGTGCAGCAGACTGTGCGCGAGTACCCAGGCCCACTCCTCGGGTTCGGCCCGGCGGCGCGGATTGACGTGCAGGGTGCCGTTGGAGTCGGCCACCGCCCAGCCGTCCGGCGGAGCGGTGTCGCAGTCCTCGGTGCGGCAGATGTCGGCGCGCAGGGCGGCGAGGGCCGGATTGCGGCGGAGCAGCCGGACGCCCTCCGCGAAGGCCTCGGTGCCCGGGTCCTGCTCCCTGCGGTCGGTCCGGGTGCGCTTCACCGGCGGGCCCCGGCGGCGCGCTTCACCGGCGGGCCTCGACCAGCCGGGGCATGTCCCGGGCGGCCTCGATCAGGAACCAGGGGGGCAGCACCGGGTTGCCGTCCGAACCGTCGGCGATCACCGTCCGGGCGACCTCCACCGAGATCTCGGCCAGCTGCACCAGCAGCGACTTGGCCCGGAACGCGGTCTGCCGCTGCGCCCCGGAGGCGTGCTCCTTCTGGGCGGGCAGTTCCTTGACCAGTCGGCCGCGGAAGGCGTCGGCCAGGTAGTAGAGCAGGTCGCGGTCCTCCACCCGGTGCGGCCAGCGGGCGTCGCCCTTGAGGATCGCCTCCAGGCCGTAGGAGTTGCGGACGATCTTGGCGTAGCCGCAGAAGGCGATCGCGTGCTGCGCGGTGAGCAGCCCGTGGGCGACGACCTTGAGCGTCCCCTCGTCCAGGGTGGGCCCGAAGGAGTGCAGCGCGTCCGAGAGCATGTGCCAGGCGCGCGGGGTGGAGAACGGCTCCTCGGTCTTGGGCGGCGCGGACCACAGGTGGTCGGGCCGGTCGGTGAGGTGGTCGACGATCCAGGGGTGGATGCCGGCGCCGCCCGCCCAGCGCAGCCAGTCCTCGGCGCTGGCCCGGAGATGGACATGGACCATGCGGTTGACCAGTGCGGACGCCATCGGGCGGGCGAGCGCGCCGTCGGTGGCCCGGTTTCCGGCGCCGATCACGATCGAGCCGGGCGGCAGCTCGTAGGAACCGATCCGGCGGTCCAGGATCAGTGAGTAGAAGGCCTTCTGGACGTCCGGCGACGCCGCGTTGAGCTCGTCCAGGAACAGGCAGTAGGGCTCGTCACGGGCGATCTGCTCGGGCGGGCAGAACCGGGAGCGGCCCTCGGGGGTGAGCTGCGGGACGCCGATCAGGTCCTCCGGGGCGAGCTGGGTGCCGACCAGGCTCACGCACTCCAGACCGAGCGCCTCGGCGAACTCCCTGACCAGGGAGGACTTCCCGATCCCCGGGGCGCCCCAGAGGAACACCGGGCGGACGGTGGCCAGGCCGAGCAGCAGTTCGGGGATCTGGGCGGGCGAGACGCTGACTGCTCCCTGCACGGGGCTCCTTCGCGGCGACGGTGCGTGACCGGCCCAGTGTGCGGCGGGAATCGGCCCGGGCGCATCTGGATTTCCGGGCCCGGGAGGCGGATTCACTCCCGGGCCCGGAGTGCCGGGCGGCCGTCGACGGTCGGCCGTCGACCCGGTCAGCCGCAACAGGGCCGGCCGTCGACAGGGTCAGCGGCCGACCTCGCGGGCGCGGAGGTCCTCGACGGTCTCCCGCCGGATCAGCAGGCGCAGCCGCCCGTCCCGCACGGCGGCGACCGGCGGCCGGCCGACCAGGTTGTAGCCGGAGGCCATCGAGAGCTGGTAGGCACCGGCGGCCGGAACGGCCAGGAGGTCCCCCGGGCGCAGGTCGGCCGGCAGCGTGGCGCCGTGCACCAGGACGTCACCGGCCTCGCAGTGCCGGCCGACCACGTCGAAGGTCGCCGTCGGACCGTCGGTGGGGCGCCCGACCGTCCGCACCTGGTAGGCGGAGCCGTAGAGGGCGGGGCGCGGGTTGTCGCTCATGCCGCCGTCCACGGCCGCGAAGGCCCGCCCGTCCGTACCGCGCTTGACCGACAGGACACGGTAGAGCGCCACCCCGGCCGGAGCCGCGATCGCCCGGCCGGGCTCGACCAGCAGCCTGGGGACGGCGAGGCCGAGTTCGGCGCAGCGGGCGGCGAGCCGGGCGGTGAGCCCGGCGGCGAAGCGGTCCGGGTCCAGCTCCGCGTCCCCGGCCAGGTAGCGGACGCCGTACCCGCCGCCGAGGTCGAGTTCGGGCAGTTCGACGCCGTGCCGGTCGCGGATCTCGGCGAGGAGTCCGACCAGCCGGTCGACGGCGGCGAGGTAGGGTCCGGCCTCGGTGATCTGGGAGCCCAGGTGGCAGTGCAGGCCGGTGAGCCGCAGGCCGGGCTGGCCGAGGATCCGGGCGACCGCGTCGGCGGCGTCCCCGCCGTCGATCCGGAAGCCGAACTTCTGCCCGTCGACGCCGGTCCGCACCGCGCGGTGGTGACCGGCGGCCACCCCGGGCAGGACCCGGACCAGCACCCGCTGCGGGGCGTCCGCGACGGCCAGGGCGGCCAGCCGGGGGATCTCGGCGGCGCCGTCGACCACGATCCGGCCGACCCGCAGGCGGCGGGCGAGGCGCAGTTCCTCCGGGGTCTTGGCGTTGCCGTGCAGCAGGATGCGCTCGGGCGGGAAGCCCGCGGCCGCGGCCAGGCGGAGCTCGCCCGCCGAGCAGACGTCGAGGCCGAGGCCCTCGTCGGCGGCCCAGTCCACCACCGCGCTGCACAGGAAGGCCTTGGCGGCGTAGAAGACCTCGGCCGTCGGCAGGGCGTGGCGGAAGGCCCGGGCGCGGGAGCGGAACTCCTGCTCGTCGAGGACGTAGAGCGGGGTGCCGAAACGGTCGGCGGCCTCGGCCAGCCCGACGCCGCCGATCAGCAGGTCGCCGTTCGGGCCGGGGAGGGCGGAGGCGGGCCACGGGCTGCCGAGCGGGCCGGGGTCGGCGGCGGGCAGGGTCCGGGCGGGCCCGGAAGACCGAGCGGGCTGAGCGGACTGAGCGGACTGAGCGGACTGAGCGGACTGAGGAGACTGAGGGGACCGAGCGGATCGGGGGGATTCGGGGCCCGGGGAGGACGGGGGCGTGCGCAGGGTGGTCGTCACACGATGCTCCTGGTCGGAACAGGTCTGGAGGGGAAGGACGGGGTCGGCGGCGCGCGGTGGGCCGGCCGACGGGTGGTCAGTCCTCGTAGTACATCGCGTGGCGGCAGTGCGCGGAGCCCGCCCGGCGCTCCTCGGGTTCGCGCTCCGCCGCCGTCGTGGCGGCCGTGCCGGACCGGGGGTCGAAGACGGTGCCGTGCAGCAGTCGGCGCAGCAGGGCCTCCTCGGCGGCACCGGACAGCCGGCGGTTGCGGGGGTCGTCGGAGATCACCTGGAACTCGGTCATGGCGGGTCGTCGTCCTTCCGGTCGCGGCGGGGGCCTCGGTCGGTCCCGCTCGCAGATCCAGTCCACCCCCACGGGCGGTTGTCCGCACCGGCTCTTGACGCAGGGCGTACGCGAACCGGCCCCGCCTTGACGGCACCTTGACGGGTGCGACGGGCCGAGGAGGGCGACGGCCCCGGTGCGACGCGGAACGTCGCACCGGGGCCGTCGCACCGGGGGCCGCGTCAGGCGTGGCGGGGGACCCGGTGGGTGCCGGTCATCGAGGTCACCAGCGAGTACAGCGAGGTGGTGGCGGTGATGAAGAGGCGGTTGTTCTTGGGGCCGCCGAAGGTGAGGTTGGAGACGGGTTCGGGGACGAGGATGCGGCCGATGAGGGTGCCGTCCTCGGCGTAGCAGTGGATGCCGTTCTCGAACGCCGCCGCCCAGAGCCGGCCGTCGCGGTCGAAGCGGATGTTGTCGAAGCGGCAACCCTTGCCCTCGATGTGGACGCCGCCCCCGGCCAGGGTGCCGTCCTCGCGGATGTCGAAGACCCGGATGTGCCCGGCGCGGCTGTCGGAGACGTAGAGGCGCTGCTCGTCGCGGGAGAGCAGGACCCCGTTGGGGCCGCGGAAGCCGTCGGCGGCGAGCTGGACCTCACCGCTGTCCGGGTCGATCCGGTAGAGGTTGCAGGCGCCGATCTCGCTCTCGGCGACATGGCCCTCGTAGTCGCTGGTGATGCCGAAGTCCGGGTCGGAGAACCAGATCGCGCCGTCCGAGCGGACCACCGCGTCGTTGGGCGAGTTGAGCCGCTTGCCCCGGTAGTGGCTGGCGAGGACGGTGACCGTGCCGTCGTGCTCGGTGCGGGTCACCTGGCGGTTGCCCTGCTCACAGGTGATCAGGCGGCCCTCGCGGTCGAGGGTGTTGCCGTTGCTGTGCCCGGCCACCGACCGCAGGACACCGACCGTCCCGGTGGACTCGTCCCAGCGCAGGATCCGGTCGTTGGGGATGTCGCTCCAGATCAGCTGCCGCCAGGCGGGCACGTAGAGCGGGCCCTCGGCCCAGCGGCAGTCCCCGTGGAGCTGCTCGAGCCGGGTGTCCCCGTAGGTGCAGGGGCGGAAGCGGTCGTCCAGGATCTCGTACAACCCGAACTCAATCTGACCAGACATCATTCATGTCCTATCGCAAACGGCCGAATGTGGTTCCGATGATCATGAGTATGACAGAACCAGGTATGGTTCTGCCATGGCGATCGAAAATCTGGACGACACCGACCGGGCCCTGGTGGCGTTGCTCCAGCAGGACGCGGGCCAGGCCTACGCGGCACTCGGCCGCGCCGTGGGGCTCTCCACCGCCGCCGCCCACGAGCGGGTGCGCAAGCTGCGCGAGCGCGGCGTCCTCCGCCGCACGACGGTGGAGGTCGACCCGAAGGCGCTCGGCCTCGGGGTACTGGCCTTCGTGATGGTCGACTCGTCCGCGTGGATGGGCGATTCGGCCGGGGCGTTCGCCGCGATCCCCGAGATCGAGGAGGCCCACATCATCGCCGGCGCCGCGTCGGTGCTGGTCAAGGTGCGGACGCCGACGACCGAGCAGCTCCAGGACGTGCTGCGCCGGCTCTACGCGATCGAGGGCGTCAACGGGACCCAGGCCACGGTGGTGCTGGAGTCCTTCTTCGAGCGGCCGCCGTCCCCGACGCTCTGACCGCGGCGGGAAAAGCCGCACGAAAACACGACCGCGGCGGGAACCCGCAGGAAAACACGACGGGTCCGTCCGGCGGGGTGATCCCCGCCGGACGGACCCGGCCGCGCTACGGGCTGATCACATGTTGATCATGTGACCGGCCAGCCCGTGGATCGCCTCCTTGACCGCCTCGCCCAGCGTCGGGTGCGCGTGCACGTTGCGGGCGACCTCGTGCACGGTGAGGTCCCACTGCTGGGCCAGCGTCAGCTCCGGCAGCAGTTCGGTGACCTCGGGGCCGATCAGGTGGGCGCCGAGCAGCTCGCCGTGGGTGCCGTCGCTGATGACCTTGACGAAGCCGATCGGGTGGCCGAGGCCGTGCGCCTTGCCGTTGGCGGTGAACGGGAACTTGGCGACCTTGACGTCGTGACCCAGCTCGCGGGCCTGCGCCTCGGTGTAGCCGAAGCTCGCGATCTGCGGCTGGCAGTAGGTCGCGCGCGGGATCATCGCGAAGTCCAGCTCCATGGTCTCCACGTCGGCGATGGTCTCGGCGGCGATCACGGCCATCGACTCGGCGGCGTGCGCCAGCATCAGCTTGGCGGTGACGTCACCGATCGCGAAGATGTGCGGGACGTTGGTCCGGCCCCGGCCGTCGACCGCGATCGCGCCCCGCTCGGTGAGCTTGACGCCGGTGTTCTCCAGGCCGTAGCCGTGGACGCGCGGCGCGAAGCCGATCGCCTGGAGGACCTTGTCCGCCTCCAGGACCTGCTGCTGCCCGTCCTTGGCGGTGACGGTGACCTTGACCTTGGCGGCCGGGTCCTTGTCGTCGATCGAGTCCACCCGGGTCGAGGTGAGCACCTGGATCCCGAGCTTGCGGTACTGCTTGGCCAGCTCGGCGGAGACCTCCGCGTCCTCCAGCGGCACCATCCGGTCGAGGAACTCCACGATGGTGACCTGCACACCGTAGTTGTGCAGCACATAGGCGAACTCGACGCCGATCGCGCCGGCACCCGCGATGACGATGCTGCCCGGCAGGTCCTCGGTGAGGATCTGCTCCTCGTAGGTCACCACGCGGTCGCTCAGGCTGGTGCCGGGCAGCAGCCGGGTGCTGGCACCGGCGGCGATGATGCAGTGGTCGAAGGTGACGAGCTCGAAGCCGCCGCCGTTCAGGGCCACCTGGAGGGTGCGGTCGTCGACGAAGGTGCCGCGGCCGTCGTACTCCGTGATGCCGTTCTTCTTCATCAGGTAGTGGACGCCCTTGACGCGGCCGTCGGCGACGGTGCGGCTGCGCTTGAACGCCTCGCTGTAGTCGAAGGTGACCTTCCCCTCGACCTTGATGCCGAAGGTCTTGGCCTCCTTGGTGAAGATGTGCGCGAGTTCCGCGTTGCGCAGCAGGGCCTTGGAGGGGATGCAGCCGACGTTCAGGCAGACCCCGCCCCAGTACTTCGACTCCACGACGGCGGTCTTCAGGCCGAGCTGGGTGGCGCGGACGGCCGCGGTGTACCCGCCGGGACCGGCCCCGAGAACGACGACGTCGTAGTGCGTACTGCTCATGGTGCTGATTCCTCCGAGGGTGTCACGGTGTCGTGCGCTCGCCGTCCATGGTGTCAGGCCACCGCTCCGCGCACCCGGCGGACCCCCGATCGCCCGGCACCGGCGCGCATCCTGGCGGGATTCCGGCGGGATTCCGACAGCCGTGCGGCCCCGCCCCCGAGGAACGCGGGAGCGGGGCCGGAGGCGGGGTCAGCCCCGATCAGCCGTGCTCAGGCCTGCTCAGACCTGCTCAGGCCGCGACCTCGTGGGCGTGGCTCTCCTGGAGACCGCCGCCGCTGCCCACCTGGCCCTCGGTCTGCTTCGGCGCGACGGGCGCGGTCAGCGAGGAGAGGTCCCAGGCGTAGCGGCCGACGGCGTTGGCGATGGCGTCGATGTTGAGGTCGAAGGCGGCGAGGTCCAGGTTCTCCAGGTCGTCGCAGGCCTTGTGGTAGCACTTGTCGAACGCGACCCCGGCGGTGCCGCCGTACCTGGCCGCCTGGTCGGCGCTCTTGATCACCTCGGCGCCGGTGTCGGTACCGCCGGCCGGGATGCCCGCCTCGATGAACGGCCCGTAGTCGGAGCGGCCGGTGAAGTCGGTGCCCTCGTGCGGGACGCTCCAGTCGTCGAAGAAGTCCGTGATCAGGCGCTCGATCTGGGCGGAGCCGGCCGGGCCGGGGCCCGAGCCGACGTGGTCGGAGTCGTCGCCGTCGTAGACGAACTGGGCCGAGTTGGGCGAGGCGATCATGTCGAAGTTGAGGTAGAGCCGGATCTTCTTCTTGTCGGCCTCGGAGAGCGAGTCCACGTACGCCTCGGAGCCCTTGAGGCCGAACTCCTCGGCGGACCACCAGGCGAACCGCACCTTGTTCTTGACCGGCCGGGTGCCGAGGTTCTTGGCAACCTCGAGGATGCCGGCCGAACCCGAGCCGTTGTCGTTGATGCCGGGCCCCTCGACCACCGAGTCGAGGTGGGAGCCGACCACGACGGTGTTGTTCGGGTCCCCGCCGGGAGTCTCCGCCAGCACGTTCCAGGTCTTGCGCTTCTCCATGAAGGTGCGCAGGTCCAGGCTGACGGTGACCGGCCCGGCGGCGGCCTTGGCGGCGAGGGCCTCACCGGCCGCCTTGCTGGTGCTGCCGACCGGGAGCCGCCCGGCGTCCGGCTCCCCCAGCGTGCCGCTGAGCTCGGCGTCGGTGTTGTTGTACACGACGGCGGCGGCCGCGCCCGCGGCCGCCGCGGCCGCCTGCTTGACCGCGAAGCTGCAGCCGCCGCGCTTGATCAGCGCGACCTTGCCGGTGAAGGCGCCGGCCGCGTAGTCGGACGCCTCGCAGCCGGTGGTGTCGTCCACCGGGACGACCGCGAGCGGGGCGGTGATGCCACCCGCCGGGCCGCTGAGGGAGTACGTCATGGCCTTCAGCGGCACCGTCTCGGCCTGCGGGGAGACGACGGCGAACTTCTCGGAGAGGGCCTGGAAGAAGGTGTACTCGAACTCCTGCTTGGAGACCTTCAGCCCGGCCCGGCGGGCCTGGTCGTAGACGTACTGGGCGGACTGCTCGTGGCCCCGGGCGCCGGCCACCCGGGTGCCGCCGTTGCGGTCGGCGAACCGCTGGAACGCCTCCAGGGTCCCGAAGGCGTCGTCGGCGTCGCTGCCCGCGATCAGCCGGGCGGCCAGCTTCGCGCCGTTGCGGGCCGGGTCCGCATCGGCGGCGGCGCTGCCGGTGCCGACCAGCAGCAGCGGGGTCACCAGCGCCGCGACCGCCAGCGCGGCGCCCGCCGTCCTGCGGGTGGGGGCGGCCTTGGAGCGGGGTGCGGTGGCCGGGCGACCGGTCCGAGCGTTCAACGTGAGTCCTTCCGACGGTCTGTGGGTCTCCCGATTTGACATGCTCCGGGACGTCTTGCCAACCCCGGCGCGAAAGCTGACCGGATGCGGACACCCCGGTCTGCGGCGATGCTGGAGGAGGTGGGGCCGTCTCTTCCGGGAGTGTGACCAGATGTCCATGTTGGATAAGCTCAAGGGCCTGCTCAAGGGCCATGAGGACCAGGCCGAGAGGGGCGTGGACAAGGCCGGCGACATGATCGACGAACGGACGCAGAGCAAGTACAGCGGCCACGTCGACACGGCGCAGGACAAGATCAAGGACCAGCTGCGGGACGACCGGCCGCCGCAGTAGGCCCACCGCGTCGGACCCCCCGAGCTCCAGAACCGCGGACCGTCACGCAGTCGCCCGGTCCGTGCCAGGCCCGTGCCCCGCGCCCTCCGGCGCCCGCACGGGCCTGGCCACATTTTCGGACTTTACATACTCATTACTATTGATCCGGTTGCGCGTTCGCGTCCCGTACGCGGTCAGGCGCCGGTGTTCCCCTGCCCCGGCGCGCCCGTGTCCGTGTCCGCGCACACCGAGGGAACCCCCCTGACGAGAGGACAGCCGCCGTGTCGATCGCCCGTGTCCGGACCACTCCGCTGCCCGGTGTCGGTGTCCAGTACGACCTCACCACCCGAGAACAGCGGCACCTGTCGGTGATCGCGCACCGCGACGGCTCACGCAGCCTCAACGTCTACCGCTCGGACGACCCGGACGCCTGCTCGCAGGCGTTCCGGCTGACGGCCGAGGAGTCCGCCGCCCTGGTCGACGCCCTGACGCCGACCCACCACAGCCCGGCCCTGCTGCACACCACCGACCTCGGCCTGGTCGCCGAGCGGCTCCCGGTCGACGGCACCTCGTACTGGAACGGGCGACTGCTCGGCGAGACCCGGATGCGCACCGAGACCGGCGCCTCGATCGTCGCCGTACTGCGGCGCACCGGCGCCGTCCCCTCGCCCGCGCCGGACTTCCGGCTGGCCGGCGGAGACACGCTCATCGTGATCGGCACCCGCGAGGGTGTGGACGCGGCGGCGGCGATCCTGGAGCGGGGGTGATCGGGGGGTGCACACCGCCACCGTCTTCATCGAGCTCGGCTCGGTCATCCTCGTCCTCGGTCTGCTCGGCCGGATCGCCGGCCGGTACGGCTTCTCCCCGATCCCGCTCTACCTGCTCGGCGGCCTCGCCTTCGGCACCGGCGGGCTGCTGCCGCTGAGCGCCAGCGAGGAGTTCGTGGCGACCGGCGCCGAGATCGGCGTCGTCCTGCTGCTGCTGATGCTGGGTCTGGAGTACACCGCCGCCGACCTGGTCACCAATCTGAAGGCCCAGTACCCGGCCGGCGCGGTCGACTTCCTGCTCAACGCGATACCCGGCGCGGTCGCCGCGCTGCTGCTCGGCTGGGGCCCGGTGGCGGCCGTGGTGCTGGCCGGCGTCACCTGGATCTCCTCCTCGGGCGTCATCGCCAAGGTGCTCGGCGACCTCGGCCGGCTGGGCAACCGGGAGACCCCGGTGATCCTCAGCATCCTGGTGCTGGAGGACCTCGCGATGGCGGTCTACCTGCCGATCCTCACCGCCCTCCTGGCCGGGGCCGGGCTGGTCGCCGGCTCGATCACCCTCGCCATCGCGCTCGCCACGGCGGGAGCGGTGCTGTTCGTCGCGCTCCGCTACGGCCGGCTGATCTCCCGTTTCGTCTCGCACGACGACCCGGAGAAGCTGCTGCTGGTGGTGCTGGGGCTGACGCTGCTGGTCGCCGGCATCGCGCAGCAGCTCCAGGTGTCGGCGGCGGTCGGCGCGTTCCTGGTCGGCATCGCGCTCTCCGGCGAGGCCGCCGAGGGCGCGCACACCCTGCTGAGCCCGCTGCGCGACCTCTTCGCGGCGGTGTTCTTCGTGTTCTTCGGTCTCAGCACCGATCCGACCAGCATCCCGCCGGTGCTGCTGCCGGCACTGCTGCTGGCCGCCGTCACCGCCGTCACCAAGGTCGTCACCGGCTACTGGGCGGCCCGGCGGGCGGGGATCGCCACCCGCGGACGGTGGCGGGCCGGCGGGGCGCTGGTGTCCCGGGGCGAGTTCTCGATCGTCATCGCCGGGCTGGCCGTGACGGCCGGCATCGAGCCCGGGCTCGGGCCGCTGGCCACGGCGTACGTGCTGATCCTGGTGGTCACCGGGCCGCTGGCCGCGCGGTACACCCAGCCCGCCGTGGAGCGGCTGGGCGCGGTGGTCGCGCGGCGGCGGGGCGCGTGGGTGCCGGAGGCGCGGGCGGGCGGGGCTGCGGGCGGTCCGGTCGCGGGCGGGGTGGCTGCTGAGGCGGTGTTGCCCGTGCAGGGTCCCGGGGTGGAGCCGGTGGAGGACTCGCCGGACGCCGAGGACGCGCTGGACCCCGGTCCCGGCCCCGGTCAGGCCCTGGACGGGCTGTCGCGCTGACCCGGGGACGCGACTGACTCCCCTGCCCCCGGGCGGCTCACCTCCGGTGATCCGCCCGGGGGTTCTCCTTGTCCTGGTCGTGCCTCCCGTTTGTCCCCTCTGCCCCGCTGCCGCAGTTCTCACAGGGCCCGGGGCCCGGCCGCTCGCGCACCCGTCCGCAGTCCTCGGACACCCGGTCCAGCCAGCAGGCCGGCTCGCCACCCTCGTCCATGCGGCGATTGTGCCCCCGGGCCGGACGGGAGCGCGAGTAGACAGTGGGCGAGTAGACAGTGTCTACTCGATCTTGATAGAAACATCCCCATGACCGAACAGGACAAGGCTGTCGGCCTGCGTGCCCGCCTGGTCGCGGCCGGGGTCGAACTGCTCGCGCTCGAAGGCGTCCACGCCCTCACCCTGCGCGAGATCGCCCGCCAGGCCGGGGTCTCGCACGGCGCCCCGCGCAGGTACTTCGCCACCCACGCCGAACTGCTCGCCGCCATCGCCGGACACGGCTTCGGCGAGCTGGCCACCGCACTGGGGCTCGACGCGCCGGGCTCCGCCGGCACCTCCGCCTCCGCCTCTGCCTCGGCGGCCGCGGCCCGGCAGCGGCTCGACGGCCTCGCCCGCGGCTACCTCGCCTTCGCGGCCGAGCAGCCGGGCATGTTCGAGCTGATGTTCCGTCACGACGTGCTGGAGGGCAGCGGCGCGGAACTGCGTCGCACCTCGCTCCCCCTCTTCGAGGCCGTCCCCCGCCTGGTCGCCGCGATCCGGCCGCCCGCCGGCCCCGGTCACGGGGACGGGGACGGGGACGGGGCTGGGGTCGGGGACGGGGACGGGGCTGGGGACGGGGACGGGGCTGGGG
>NZ_LGDO01000434.1:0-237 GCF_001279805.1 Streptomyces sp. XY431 | reverse complement strand
CGACGGGCGGAGGGTCTGGCCGCCGTCGAAGAATCCGTCGCCATTCGCCGCGCCCTGGCCGAGACGAACCCCGACGCCCACCTGCCCGATCTCGCCATGATCCTCAGCAACCTCTCCGTCTGGTTGGGGAAGGATGGTCGGCGGGCGGAGGGTCTGGCCACCGCGGAGGAAGCCGTCGGCCACTACCGAGCCCTGGCCGACGCGACCCCCGACGCCTACCTCCCTCACCTGGCCAGC
>NZ_LGDO01000433.1:0-240 GCF_001279805.1 Streptomyces sp. XY431 | reverse complement strand
GGTCTGGCGTTCCTGTTCTCCGGGCAGGGTTCCCAGCGGGTCGGTATGGGGCGTGAGTTGTACGCGTCGCAGCCGGTGTTCGCGGGGGCTTTCGATGCGGTGGCGGGGGCGTTGGGGCTGCCGTTGGGCGAGGTGATCGCCTCGGGTGAGGGGTTGGACGAGACGGGGTGGACGCAGCCGGCGCTGTTCGCGGTGGAGGTGGCGCTGTTCCGGTTGTTCGAGTCGTGGGGTGTGCGGCCG
>NZ_LGDO01000432.1:0-244 GCF_001279805.1 Streptomyces sp. XY431 | reverse complement strand
GGTCGGGTATGTCGTGCCCACCCCCGGCAGCGAACTCGACACCGCCGAGATCCGGGCCGAGGTCGCTGCGTTCCTGCCGGAGTACATGGTCCCGGCGGCGGTCGTGGTGCTGGATGCGATCCCATTGACGGTCAACGGCAAGGTCGACCGAAAGGCCCTGCCCGCACCCGACTTCGCCTCCGCCGGCGAGGGCCGTGCACCCGCCACCCCGCAGGAAGAAGTCCTGTGCGGTGTGTTCGCGGAG
>NZ_LGDO01000431.1:0-245 GCF_001279805.1 Streptomyces sp. XY431 | reverse complement strand
GTGTGGCGCCTGTCACCACACATGGGCGCCACCCTACGAGATCGGGTGATGCCGGAGCCAGGCCGGGTGGGTGAACAGGGCTCCACGCCGGGGCTCCGCAGGCCGGGACCGGGCGCGGAGCGGGAAGTCGACCGGGCCGACTTCCCGCTCCGCGCCCGGTCCCGGCTGCGGCAACGTCAGCAGAAATCGCCAATCCGGTCGGCCACCACGAAGTCCGCCCCGCAATCCGTGCAGTGCGCGCCCCC
>NZ_LGDO01000430.1:0-248 GCF_001279805.1 Streptomyces sp. XY431 | reverse complement strand
GTTCCGTACTCGGCCGGGTGTTCGGTCCGCCTCGCTCGTGCGGGTGGTGGACGTGACCCCACGGCGTGCCGCCGAGTTGACCTTGTATCGCCCGGCGACGCGCCGCCCGCCCCGTTCCGCGGACGGCGCGTCGCCGGGCGGCGACCGCTCGGCGACCCGCGCACCGGAGGGCAGCGCCCGATGACCGAACCCGACGTGACCGTGGTGATCGCGGTCTACAACACCATGCCGTACCTGACCGCCTGTCT
>NZ_LGDO01000429.1:0-250 GCF_001279805.1 Streptomyces sp. XY431 | reverse complement strand
GAGCTGCGGGGAGACCTGCTTGCCGGTCTGGCCGACCTGGCTGCTGTGCGGGTACCAGCCGGCGTCGACGGCGGCGCGCGAGGCACCGACGGCCGCGCCCAGGGCGTCGGCGAGCTCCTCGACCACGCCGAAGCCCTCGGCGGCACCGACGCCGCGGCCGCCGGAGACCACGATCGCGGCCTCGGTCAGCTCCGGACGGCCGGAGGACACCCGCGGGGTGCGCGAGACGACCTTGGCGGCGTTGCCGGTG
>NZ_LGDO01000428.1:0-250 GCF_001279805.1 Streptomyces sp. XY431 | reverse complement strand
CACCGGCAACGCCGCCAAGGTCGTCTCGCGCACCCCGCGGGTGTCCTCCGGCCGTCCGGAGCTGACCGAGGCCGCGATCGTGGTCTCCGGCGGCCGCGGTGTCGGTGCCGCCGAGGGCTTCGGTGTGGTCGAGGAGCTCGCCGACGTGCTCGGCGCGGCCGTCGGTGCCTCGCGCGCCGCCGTCGACGCCGGCTGGTACCCGCACAGCAGCCAGGTCGGCCAGACCGGCAAGCAGGTCTCCCCGCAGCTC
>NZ_LGDO01000427.1:0-252 GCF_001279805.1 Streptomyces sp. XY431 | reverse complement strand
CTGTCCACCGGCACCGGCTTCACCCGCAGTCACTGGGCCACCAACGCCGGCGGCTGGCTCGACTCCACCCAATGGCTCGGAGGCGACTTCAACGGCGACGGCAAGGACGACATCGCCGCCTCCTGGAACAACCACGGCCAACTGTCCACCGCGGTCTTCCTGTCCGACGGCTCACGCTTCCCCGGATGGACCCAGTGGAGCGACCTCGACGGCGGCTGGATCGACGCAGCCAAATGGGTCGACGGAGACTTC
>NZ_LGDO01000426.1:0-253 GCF_001279805.1 Streptomyces sp. XY431 | reverse complement strand
AAAGTCAACGCCAGATATGTTGACATCCCCGGCCTCAGGGTTTCCTGGGGTTGGAGATTCCTTTATGTAGTAAACACTAGCGAGGACGCAGTGCGCGGGGCCGCCCTATTCCGGTGGTTGCCGTGCCGCTCGACGCGAGTGGCGCCCGATTACGGGCAGACATTCACGGAGAGTTTGATCCTGGCTCAGGACGAACGCTGGCGGCGTGCTTAACACATGCAAGTCGAACGGTGAAGCCCTTCGGGGTGGATCA
>NZ_LGDO01000425.1:0-254 GCF_001279805.1 Streptomyces sp. XY431 | reverse complement strand
CTCGTCGCCCAGACGGACGAGGGCGAAGCGGAGCAGGGGCGGTCGGGTGAGGTCGAAGCGGCCGCGTTCCTCGTCCAGGATCCGAGCCAGCCGCTCCTCACGTGCCACGGGATCCAGCCCGCGCAGGTCCTCCTCGCGCCACGGTGCATCCACCTGCGCGGCGACCGCCTGCACGGTCGCGCCCGAGGACAGCACGCGGAACCCGGCCCGCAGGCTCGCATGCCGGTCCAGCAGCGCCTGGCAGGCCCGACGCA
>NZ_LGDO01000424.1:0-51480 GCF_001279805.1 Streptomyces sp. XY431 | reverse complement strand
GAGGTGGGCTGTTGGGCCTGGGCGGGTGACTGCTGGGGCGGCTGCGGAGCGTTCGGGGCGGCGGACGGGGACCCGCCCGGCCGGGAGGCGGAGGGCGGCGGAGTTGTGGGCGGGGCCGTGGCCGGAGGTGTCGGCTTCGCGGCCGGAGCGGCCGAGGAGGACGAACCGGTCGGTGCACCGGACGGAGCACCCGGCACGGACGGGACGGCGGACGGGGTCGGGGGCAGGCCCCCGGCCGGCGACGCACCCGTCGGCCAGGCGGTCATGGTCACCGTGACCGCCGGCGGCGAACTCGGCTCCTGCGCCTGCGAGGTGAACGGCGCGCGGTCGACGAGCAGCACGGTGGCCGTACCGACCGAGATCACGATCGGCAGGACCACCGGCACCAGGAAGCCCCGCCGGCGCATCCGCCTGGCCGGTTCCGTACTCGCCACCGGACCCACAGCGGCGACAGGTTCCCCGGCCGCAGGTTCCCCGATCGCAGGCTCCCCGGCCGCTGCAGCCTCGGGGGCAGGCTTCGCACCGGCGGGCGCCGGGAGCGCCGGCGGCCGTTCGCCGTCCACCGCCGCCCGGGCCGCCGCCGCCATCGCCGCGGCGTCGGTGAACCGGTCGCCCGGGTCCTTCGCCAGCGCCGTCGCGACGAACGCGCGCACCGCCGGCGGGATGTCCCCCGGCAGCTCCGGCGCGGGCTCGCGCAGGTGCTTCAGCGCCACCTCCAGCATGCCCCCGCCGGTGAACGGCGGCCTGCCGACGAGCAGTTCGTAGCAGACCACGCCGATCGCGTAGAGGTCGACGGCCGGGGTGACGGCCTTGCCCTCGGCCTGTTCCGGGGCCATGTAGAGCGCGGTGCCGATCACCGCGTGCGAGGCCGTGAGCCTGGTCCCGGCCATGGACCGGGCGATGCCGAAGTCCGTGACCGTCACCCGGCCGTCGTCCCGGAGCATGAGGTTGGACGGCTTGACGTCGCGGTGCACGATGCCGCGCCGGTGGGCGGCGTGCAGGGCGTCCAGCGCCTCGGCGAGCAGCCCGAGCGCCCGGGCGGGCGGGAAGGCGCCGTCCGCGGCGAGGACCCGGTCCAGCGGCCGGCCGTCGACCAGCTCCATCACCAGGTACGCGAGGCGGTCGCCGTCCGCGTCCGGCGGCTCCTCCTCGCCGTAGTCGTGCACGTCGACGATGCCCGGGTGGTCCAGCAGGGCCAGCAGCCGCGCCTCGCGGCGGAAGCGTTCGGCGAACATCACGTCCGCCAGCAGCGCCGGGTGGAGGATCTTCACCGCCACCGGCCGCCCGAGCACCGCGTCCTCGGCCCGCCAGACGGCGCCCATCCCGCCGCCGCCGATGCGCTCGGCCAGCGTGTAGCGCCCGCCGAGCACGGTCCCCCGACCGGTCATGCCCGCCCCCGTGTCCTACTCGAACGAACTGTCCGTCGGCCGCCCAGTCTGCCACGCGCCCCTCGGGCGACGGCACCCCCATCGGCCAGCGGTGCCACCACTGTTGACCAGGCGTCGGCCGGGCCTCCGGTTACCATCCCCCGATGAACGACACCGTGGTCCTGCACGTCGACGCCACCCCGTCCGCCCCCGCTCTGCTGCTCCGGCCCTGGCGGAGCGAGGACGCGCCCGCACTCGTCGAGGTGTACCGGGACCCGGTACTGCGCCGCTGGACGACCTCGGTCGTCGACGACGAGGCCGACGCGCTCCGCTGGGTCGGCACCCAGCAGGAGGCCTGGGCGGCCGGGCACCGGTTCGCCTTCGCCGTCCTGGAGGCGCGGCCGGGCGCGGAACCGGGGCCGCCGCTGGGCAACCTCGTGCTCAAGCGGGTCTCGCCCGGCGGGCCCACCGCCGAGGTCGGCTACTGGACGGCCGCCCCCGCCCGTGGCCGGGGCGTCGCGCCGCGCGCACTGGAGGCGCTCACCGGCTGGGCCTTCGACACCCTGGGTCCGGGCGGGCTCCGGCGGCTCGAACTGCTGCACCAGGTGGACAACACCGCCTCCTGCCGGGTCGCGGAGAAGAGCCGGTACGCCTTCGACCGCGTCCTGCCGGCGACCCCGCCCGACTACCCCCTCGACGGCCATCTGCACGCCCGGCTGCGCACGGCGCCCGAGCAGCCCGAACAGCCTGGCCGGCCCGAGCAGCCCGGACAGCTCCGATAGCGGCAACGGCTGCCCGGCGCCGGCCGCGCAGGAAGTCGGCCCCACCGACTTCCTGCGCGGGGCCCGCGCGGCGGGGCCGGCTACCGTCCGACGAAGGCTTCGACCAGCTCCACCAGTGCCTCCGGGCGTTGAAGGTGGAGGTCGTGGGTGGTGCCGGGGACGCTGGCCAGGACGCTGTCGGGGCGGTCGCGGTGCATCCGGTCGAGTTGCTCGGCGTCGATGATGGTGGACTGCGCGAGGACGACCAGGGTGGGGCAGGCGATCCGGACCCACTCGGGCCACCAGGAACGGTGGGTGTTGTCGGTGAGGGCCGCCACCATGACGTCCGGGTCGAAGCGCGGGTGCCGGCCGTCGGCGCGTTCTTCGAGCCCGGCCGCCCATGCCTCGCCGACGGGGCCGCCGCCCAGGAACTCGACGGCGGCGGACACCGAGGCGAACGGAGTGGGCCAGGAGGCGAACCAGGCACCGATGTCGGCGACGGTCTCGGCCGAGGCGGCGGCCGGTCCGGCCTCGACCATCACCAGGCGCTCGACGACTTCCGGGTGCGCGGCCGCGGTCAGCATCGCGGCGTGCCCGCCGTAGGACTGGCCGAGCAGGGTCACCGGGCCGAGGTCCAGTTGCTCGGTCACGGCGACCACATCGGCGACGTGGGTCGCCCGGGAGACGTCCGCCGGACGCCGGGTGCTCGCGCCGTGGCCGCGCTGGTCGACGGTCACTACCCGGAACCTCGGCCCGAGCTGCCGCGCGAGCGTGTCCCACTCGCCCCCGTACCCGGCCAGGCCGTGCAGCAGGAGCAGCGGCGGGCCGTCGCCGCCCCGGTCGTGGCAGACCAGGGTGACGTCGTCGCGGATCACGGTGCGTTCGGTCATCGGTGGTCGGTCTCCAGTCGGCGGTCGGCCTCCGAAGACCGGTCGGTCCCCGAAGGCCGGTCGGTCCCCGAAGGCTGACCGGCCTCCGAAGGCCGGTCGGTCTCCAGTCGACGGGCCCGCTCGGTGAGGTGGCGGCGTTCGGGGGCGCTGGTGGTGCGGCGGGCGGCCTCGCGGTAGACCGTGGCGGCCGTCGGGTCGCCGAGCAGTTCCAGCAGGTGGGCCCGGGTGGCGAGGAGGCGGTGGTGGCGGGCGAACCTCCGGTCCTCCGTCAACGGGGCGAGCGCGGCCAGGCCGGCCGCCGGGCCGTCCACCAGGGCGAGGGCGACGGCGCGGTTGAGGGTGACGAAGGGGTTGGCGCCGAAGCCTTCGAGCACGCCGTAGAGGGCCAGGATCTGCGGCCAGTCCGTGGACTCCGCGTCCGGCGCCTCGTCGTGGACGGCGGCGATCGCGGCCTGGACCTGGTACGGGCCGACCGGGCCGCGGGGCAGGGTCCGGCCGATCAGGGCCACGCCCTCCTCCAGCAGGGGCCGGTTCCACCGCGAACGGTCCTGCTCCGCCAGCGGCACCAGGACCCCGCCCGGGCCGGTGCGGGCGGGCCGGCGGGCGTCCGTGAGCAGCATGAGGGCGAGCAGTCCGGCGGTCTCGGGGTCGTCCGGGACCAGCCGGAGCAGGAGCCGGGCCAGCCGGATCGCCTCGGTGGACAGCTCGGGGGCGGTCAGGTCCTCGCCGCCGCTGGTGGTGTAGCCCTCGTTGAAGATCAGGTAGAGGACCTGGCGGACCTCGGCGAGGCGCTCGGCCGGCTGCCGGGCGGGCAGGCCGGAGGAGCGGACGGTCTGCTTCGCGCGGCTGATCCGCTGCGCCATCGTCGACTCGGGCACCAGGAACGCGGCCGCGATCTGTGCCGTCGTCAGGCCGCCGACGGCGCGCAGGGTGAGGGCGATCCGGCTGGGCGCGGACAGGTCGGGGTGGCAGCAGAGGAACAGCAGGTGCAGGGAGTCGTCCCGGTCGGCGTCGGCCGCCGCGTCGGGGGCGGGGCCGAGCAGGGCCGACTGCGGGGTGGCGAGGGCGAGGGCGTCCTCGCGGCGGCGCCGGGCCGCCTCGCTGCGGACGGTGTCGACCAGCCGCCGGGTGGCGACCGTCACCAGCCAGCCGCGCGGGTTCTCCGGCAGGCCGTCGGCCGGCCACTGGGTGGCGGCGGCCAGCAGGGCCTCCTGCACGGCGTCCTCGCAGGCGTCGAACAGGCCGCGGCCGTAGCGGCGCACCAACGCCCCGAGGGCCTGCGGCGCGAGTTCGCGCAGCAGACCCTCGGGGCCGCCCGGTCCGACGGGCAGGCCACCCGGCTCCGGGAGCAAGCCACCCGGTCCGACGAGTGGCCCGCCCGGCTCAGGGAGTGGCCCGCCGCTCACACGTCCGCCGCGTCGGGGGACGGGGACTCGTGCAGGATCGGCCACAGCTCCACCGGGTCGACGTCCGCGTACGGCATGTCGGCGGCGATCCGCTGGGCGCGCTCCAGGCTCTCGCAGTCGAGGACGTAGAAGCTGGCCAGGTACTCCTTGGTCTCCAGGTACGGGCCGTCGGTGACGACCGGCAGGCCCTCGGCGCGGCGGACCAGTTGGGCGGCGGCCGCGTCGGCGAGGCCGTAGGCGCCGAGGAGTTCGCCGGTCTCGCGGTACTTGGTGTTGAAGGCCTCCTGCTTGGCGATCGCCGCCGGCCACTCCTCGGCCGGGAACGCGTCCCACTTCGCCTGGCTGCCGTAGATCATGGCGATGTACTTCATCTCGGGTGTCCTCCCGGTCCGTGCGCCCCGTTCGGCGCGCTCTCACCCTTCGGTCGGAGCGGGCCGCCCGGCCTCGACATCCCTGGACAAGATCTTTTCGACATCCTGCCGCACAAGGACGACGGGGGGTAGGGGCGTGCCGCGGGCCGGGTCGTGAGACATCCCACGACCCGCCCCACGACCCGCCCCACGACCCGGCCCACGACCCGGCCCGCGGCGGCGGGCACGGCGTCAGACGGCCGACAGGCCGAGCCGCTCCAGCCGCTCCGGATCGGTGAAGATGTCCAGGCCGACGACCCTGCCGCCGCGCACGGTGAACGCCGCGAGCGAGATCGGGCGGCCGTCGAGGAAGGTGGCCACGGCCGGCTCCCCGTTGACCAGCACCATCCGGGACTCGCCGGCGAACTGCGACCCGAACAGGCTCGCCCCGGTCGCCACCTCGGTCGCGCCGCGCCGGAGCGTGGCGGGGCGCAGGGTGCCGCCGTCGGAGCGGGCCACCACGTCGGGGTCGAGGACGGCGAGCAGCGCCTCGAAGTCCCCGCCGCGGGCGGCGGTCAGGAACGCCCGTACCACCTCGCGGCGCAGCGCCAGGTCGGCGTCCGGCGCGGGTGCGGCGCCCTGGACCCGGCGCCGGGCGCGGCTGGCGAGCTGGCGGGTGGAGGCGGAGGTGCGGCCGAGGATCGGGGCGATCTCGTCGAACGGCACCGAGAACATGTCGTGCAGGACGAAGGAGAGCCGCTCCGCCGGTGCCAGCGTCTCCAGGACGATCATCAGTGCGATGCCGACCGAGTCGGCCGTGAGTATCTCCTGTTCGGGGTCGAGGGCGCGGATTCCGCCGATGACCGGATCGGGCAGCCGGACCTCCTGGCCCTCCTGGTGCTCCAGCGGGTCCTCGCGCCGGGCCACCCGCGAGCGCAGCAGGTCCAGGCAGACCCGTCCGACCACGGTGGTCAGCCAGCCGGCCAGGTTGGCCACCTCGCTCACATCGGAGCGGCTCAGCTTGAACCAGGCTTCCTGCACCGCGTCCTCGGCCTCGCTCAGCGAGCCGAGCATCCGGTAGGCCACCGCCCGGAGATGGGGCCGGTGCTCCTCGAAGCGGGCCGCCAGAAACTCTTCCCCGTCCACCTGTCACATCCTCGCGTCGGGATCCGTCAGTTCTTTGACGGACGTTAACCGCTCCGCGTGACGAGGACGCGGACGACCCAGACCCGGAGGATCCACCGATGACCAGCCACACCGCCCGCATGAAGAACCCCGCCATGGTCCTGCCGGACGCCATGAAGGGCATCCAGAGCATCTACAAGGCGATGTACCAGGGCGGGGTCCCGCACCGGATCCTGGAGCTGGTGCACCTGCGGGCCAGCCAGATCAACGGGTGCAGCGCCTGTGTGTTCGCCGGCGTCACCGGGGCCAAGAAGGCCGGTGAGACGGACGAGCGGCTGCACGCCGTCGCCGCCTGGCGGGAGGCGCCGTTCTTCGACGAGGAGGAGCGGGCCGCGCTCGAACTGACCGAGGCGGCGACCCGGATCGCCGACCGTTCCGGCCAGGCGGTGCCGGACGCGGTCTGGGACGCGGCGGCGGACCACTTCAACGAGGAGCAGCTCTCGGCGATCATCCTGATGATCGGGCTGACGAACTTCTTCAACCGGATCAACGCGACGGTCCAGGAGCCCGCCGGCGCGACCTGGAGCTGATCCGGGTCAGGGCTGGCGGCTGCGCGCGGAGGTCGGGGGGCGGCGCGGGCCGCGGGGGGACGGGGTCGGGCCGCCGACCGGGCGCGGACGCGGCGCCCGGGCGGCGCCGAGGGCGGCCTGGCGGCGCTGGATCTCCCGCCAGATCCGCGGCGGGCACGGGCCCTGCGGGTGGTCGGAGAGGAAGCTCTCGTACGGCACCCGGCGCGGGGCCATCCCGATCTCGACCCAGGAGGGCTTGCCGGTGCGGTCCCAGCCCTCGTTCTCCATCCGGATGTAGTCGTCCCGGTGGTCCTTGTCCTTGCTGGTGATCTGCAGCACCTCGGCGTGGCCGGACCGGGTGCCGACCACGACGCAGTAGTGCCGGGCGGCCTCCGCCCGGTCCCGGAACGGCACCATCGCCACCCACACCTCCCCCGCCGACGGCCGGGAGACGGTGGTGGTGCGCGTGGCGGAACGTCCGGTACCGGTGCGGGCCGGGCGGACCGGCGGGCGCTCCAGCAGGTCGCCGGACCAGGCGCGGACCGAGGTCCGCCACCCCCAGGCGAAGGCGCCGACCGCGAGGCACTGCAGGGCATAGCCGTTCGCCGAGGCCGGGTCCTGGGTGCCGAGGAGCTTCGGCACCGCGTACGCGCCGACCAGGTGGGCGAGCAGCGAGCAGGCGCCGGCCAGTACGGCCGCCCGGGCGGGCACCACCCAGGGCGCGACCCGGCGGCGGCGCCGGGCCGCCTGCCCGTCCAGCAGCAGGGCGACCGTGTACGGGACGGCGGCCAGGAGCGCGACCTGCCCCGGGGTGACGTGCTGGGGCGGGGCCTGGGCGCTCATCAGGGCCGGCAGCAGGACCGGCAGGGCCAGCGGGTAGCCCAGCAGCGCACAGCAGAGCAGCATCAGGAAGGCCCCGAGGCAGCCTCCGCCGCCGGGTCGCCTTCTTCGCCGCGGAACCGCCGAACTCCCGTACCGGTAAGCCATGTTCGCCACCCCCACCGCGGTCGTGCGTCCGGCGCAATGTATCGGAGATCCGCGGGCGGCGGGGGGCGCGGGGATAATCCCGCCATGAGCCGCCCCCGAACGACCCCCGGCCCCGTGCCGAGCGCCCCCCGGAACGCTCCCGACACCCCCCGGAGCGCCCCCCGGGACACGCCCGGCGCCTCCTGCGGCACGCCCCGCGACGCCCGCGGCGGCCGGGCCCGCGACAACGCCCCCTGGACGGCGTTCGGCGGCGATCTGCACCTCGACCTCACCGAACGCCGGGCCGCCGGGGCCGGGCTGCGTGCCGCCCTGGAGGACGCGCTGCGCGAGGCCGTCCAGGACGGGCGGCTCGCCCCGGGCACCCGGCTGCCGTCCTCCCGGGCGCTCGGCGAGGACCTCGGCATCGCCCGCAACACCGTCGTCGAGGCGTACGGGCAACTGACCGCGGAGGGCTGGCTCGGCTCGCGGCCGGGCTCCGGCACCACGGTCGCCGAACGCGCCGCGCCCCGGCCCGCCGGGCGCCCCGCCGCCGTCCGCGCCGACCGCCGCCCCACCGGGCGGCACGACCTGCTCGCCGGGCGGCCCGACCTCTCGCTGTTCCCGCGCAGCGCCTGGCTGGCCAGCGCCCGCCGGGCCCTGGCCGTCGCTCCGCACGACGCCTTCGACTACGGCTCGCCGCTCGGCCGGATCGAGCTGCGGCGGGCGCTCAGCGACTACCTGGCCCGGGTCCGGGGCGTGCGCACCGATCCGGACCGGCTGCTGGTGTGCGCGGGCTTCGGCCAGGGCCTCGGTCTGCTGGCCGCCGCGCTGCGCGGGCGCGGGGCGGGCCGGATCGCGGTCGAGGGCTACGGGCTGCCGCCGCAGCGCGAGGTCCTGCGGGCGGCCGGGCTCGGCCTCGCCCCGCTGCCGCTGGACTGCGACGGGGCCCGCACCGATCTGCTGGACGGCCTGGGCGGGGCCGGCGGGCCCGCGGAGCGCCTGGGGGCGGTGCTGCTCACCCCGGCGCACCAGTTCCCGACCGGCGCCGCGCTGGCCGCCGACCGCCGGGCGGCGGCCGTCCGCTGGGCCCGGGAGCGGGACGGGTATGTGATCGAGGACGACTACGACGGCGAGTTCCGCTACGACCGGCAGCCGCTCGGGGCGATGCAGGCGCTCGATCCGGACCGCGTGGTGTACGGCGGCACCGCCGCCAAGAGCCTGGCCCCCGGTCTGCGGCTGGCCTGGCTGGCCCTCCCGGACGAGCTGGTGGAACCGGTCGCCAGGCTCAAGGCCCTGGCGGACACCATGAGTCCGGTGACCGACCAGCTGACCTTCGCCGAGCTGATCACCTCGGGCCGCTACGACCGGCATGTGCGGCGCTGCCGGCTGCACTACCGGCGCCGCCGGGACCTGCTGGTCGCGGCGCTCGCCGAGCGGGCGCCGCAGGTCCGGGTCACCGGTATCGCCGCCGGACTGCACGCCGTCCTGCAACTGCCGGCGGGCTCGCGTCCGGAGGCGGAGCTGATGGAGCGGGCCCGGGCGGCCGGCCTGGTCCTCACCGGGCTCGACTGGTACCGGGCCGGGCCGGCCGCCGAACGGGCCCCGGCCCGGCCCGCCGCACCGGACGCCGCGCCGGACGCCCCGACGGACGCCGCACCGGCCCTGGTCGTCGGCTACGCGACCCCGTCCGACCACGCCTTCCCGGCCGCCCTGGACGCCCTCTGCGGGATCCTCCGCGAGAGCTGAACCGCCCGCGGCGGACGGCTACTTGTTGCGGTTGCCCAGCTCGAAGAGGAGCAGGATGAAGCCGGCGAAGGCATGGGTGGCGACGGTGTAGATCACCAGGCGGACGCCGATCCGGCGGTTGGCCTGCTTGCCCGCGTCGATGGTCTTGGCCGGCTTCGCGCGCACGGCTGCGGGGGCGGGCGCAGCGGCAGCGGCCACGGTCTCGGTGGTGGTGGGATCGGCCATGGGGATCTCCTCCGGATGTCCTGACGTCGGGTCAGTGGTGCGGGGCGGCGGGGCCGCCGCCGAGGCAGAGTTCGCCGCCGGGGCTCTGCAGCAGGGTGTGCATGAAGAGCAGCTCGACCCCGGAAGAGGAGTCGGCGGCGATGCAGTGCGGGGTGAGCGAGTCGAAGTGCGCCGAGTCGCCCTCGTCGAGCAGGTGGACCCGCTCGCCGAGGGTCAGCCTGAGCCGGCCGCGGAGCACGTACAGCCACTCCTCGCCCGGGTGGACCCGGACCACCGCGTCCTGCACGCCCGGGGGGACGTGCACGCGCAGCGCCTGCATCGCCCGGCCGGGCGCGCCGGCCCGCCGGTAGCCCCAGCCGCCGGCCCGGCCCGGTTCGATCGCGCCGCCGCGCACCACCGGGTCGGGCTCGGTGAACGCCTCGCCGAGCAGACCGGAGACGGAGGTGCCGTACGCGCGGGCGAGGCCGAGCAGGACGGGCAGGGAGGGCTGTCGGCGTCCGGTCTCCAGCCGGGACAAGTAGGCTGGGGAGAGACCGACCCGGGCGGCGGCGACCTCCAGGGTGAGGCGGCTGCCGAGCCGGTGCTCGCGCAGCCTCGCGGCGAGGCCGGCCACCTCCGGCGTCTCGTGGTCGTCCGCGGGGGCGACCGGGACGGCGGCGGGAACACCGGGGTCGGTGGGAGCGCCGGGATCGGCGGGCGGACCGGCTGGGCTGGTGGTCATGTGCCCAGTGGACACCTCTTGTGCCGCCCGGGCAAACTTTTTGCCCACGAGGCAAATCACCCCGAGGCCGGGGCCTCCCCGGCGGCTACGGCCGGGGGATGTTCCGCAGGTTGGACCGGGCCAGGTCGATCATGCGCCCGACCCCGCCGGACAGCACCGTACGGCCGGCGGCCAGCGCGAAGCCCTTCAGCTGGGCCGCGGTGATGTGCGGCGGCACGGACAGCGCGTTCGGGTCGGTGACCACGTCCACCAGGGCCGGGCCGGGCCGTTCCAGCGCCTCCGCCAGCACCTCCCGCACCCGCTCCGGCTCGGTGACCCGCTTGGCCGGGATGCCCATCGCCCGGGCGATCCCGGCGTAGTCGACGTCCCCGTTGTCGACCTCCGACTCCGGGTAGCCGGAGACCAGCATCTCCAGCTTGATCATGCCGAGCGCGCCGTTGTTGAAGACCACGGTCTTCACCGGCAGCCGGTGCCTGGCCACCGTGAGCAGCTCGCCGAGCAGCATCGACAGCCCGCCGTCGCCCGACATCGCCACCACCTGCCGCCCGGGGAAGGCGAGTTGGGCGCCGATCGCGTGCGGGAGGGCGTTGGCCATCGACCCGTGCAGGAAGGAGCCGATCACCCGGCGGCGCCCGTTGGGCCGCAGGTAGCGGGCGGCCCAGACGTTGTTCATGCCGGTGTCGACGGTGAAGACCGCGTCCTCGGCGGCCACCTCGTCCAGCACCGAGGCCACGTACTCGGGGTGGATCGGCAGGTGCTTCCCGATGTCCCGGGTGTAGGCGCCGACCACGTCCTCCAGCGCCCGGCAGTGACGGCGCAGCATGTCGTCGAGGAAGGACCGGTCGGTCTTCCGCTCCAGCAGCGGCAGGACCGCCCGCAGGGTGGCCGGGACGTCGCCGTGCACGGCGAGGTCCAGCGCCGTCCTGCGGCCGAGCCGGGTGGCGTCGTGGTCCACCTGGACGGTGCGGGCCTGGGGCAGGAAGGAGTCGTAGGGGAAGTCGGTGCCGAGCAGCAGGACGAGGTCGGCGGAGTGCAGGGCCTCGTGGCAGGCGCCGTAGCCGAGCAGGCCGCTCATCCCGACGTCGTACGGGTTGTCGTACTGGATCCACTCCTTGCCGCGCAGGGAGTGCCCGACCGGCGCGCACAGGGTGGCCGCGAGCTCCATCACCTCGGCGTGCGCCTCGCGGACGCCCGCGCCGCAGAACAGCGCCACCCTGGGGGCGGCGTTGAGCACCCGGGCCAGCTCCTGCACCTGGGACCAGGGCGGGGCGGCGACGGCCCGTTCGGTGAGGAAGTGGCTGGTGCCGGTCGGGGCGGCGGCGGACAGGGCCGCCACGTCGCCGGGGAAGGCCAGTACCGAGACGTCCCGGGCGCCGAGGGCGTGCTGAATCGCGATCCGCAGCAGCCGGGGCATCTGGGCGGCGGTGGAGAGCATCTCGCACCAGCCGCTGCAGTCGGTGAACACCCGCTCGGGGTGGGTCTCCTGGAAGAAGCCGGTGCCGATCTGGCCGGAGGGGATGTGGGAGGCCAGGGCGAGCACGGGGACGCCGCTGCGCTGCGCGTCGTAGAGGCCCTGGACGAGGTGGGTGTTGCCGGGGCCGCAGGAGCCGGCGCAGACCGCGAGGCGGCCGGTCAGCTCGGCCTCGGCGGCGGCCGCGAAGGCACCGGCCTCCTCGTTGCGGACGTGCACCCAGCCGATGCCGTCGGTCCGGCGGATGGCGTCCACCACGGGGTTGAGGCTGTCGCCGACCACGCCGTAGACCCGCTCCACGCCGGCCTGCCGGAGCACCGCCACCATCTGCTCGGCCACACTCACCACGGGGATCTCCTGCTGCCGGGGACGCACGACACCAGCACCCTCCGCCGCCCCGCCGCCCCCCGCACCCGGGGGTGGCCCGTCCGGGTGAGGGGACGGCAGGACGGAGGGGACGGCGGGGACGGCGGGGAAGGCGGGGAAGGCGCCGGGCCTACTCGGCGGCGAGGTGGTCCGGGCCGGAGGAGATGCGGCCGCCGGGGACGCCCGCCTGGGGCTGGCGGCGGGCCGGTTCGCGGCCGGGCGGCTGGCCGCAGCGCTCCTGGGCGGGCGGCGAGGTGGTCGGCAGCGACACCGGTTCGCCGGCCTTCACCTGCACCTGCTCCCCGTCGTGCCGCAGATGGATCACATCGCCCCGGCGCAGCGTGTACGTGGTCTCGTCGTGGTCGATCCGCACCGCCAGCAGCTTCCCCCGGATCAGCAGCGAGAAGCCGATCCGGGTCAGCCCGGCCGGCAGCCTGGGCCGGAACCACAGCGCCTCTCCGTGGTCCCGCAGTCCGCCGAAGCCCGCCACCAGCGCGATGCAGGCCCCGGCGAGCGAGGCCATGTGCAGGCCGTCCCGGGTGTTGCCGCCGAGGTCGTGGAGGTCCATCAGGGCGGCCTCGGCGGTGTAGTCGTACGCGAGGTCGAGCTGCCCGACCTCGGCGGCGATCACCGCCTGGGTGCACGCGGAGAGCGAGGAGTCGCGGACGGTCAGCCGCTCGTAGTAGGCGAAGTTGCGGGCCTTCTGCTCGTCGGTGAACGCGTCGCCGCGGACCTGCATGGCGAGCACCAGGTCGGCCTGCTTGACCACCTGCTTCCGGTACAGGTCGAAGTACGGGTAGTGCAGCAGCAGCGGGTAGTTCTCCGCCGGGGTGTTCTCGAAGTCCCAGACCTGGTGGTCGGTGAAGCCGTCGGCCTGCGGGTGGACGCCGAGGTTGGCGTCGTAGGGGACGAACATCGCCGCGGCGGCGTCCCGCCAGGCCGCCGTCTCCTCGGTGTCGACGCCGAGCGCGGCGGCCTCGCGCGGGTGCCGGGCGGCGGACTCGGCGGCGGCGAGCAGGTTCGTCTGCGCCATCAGGTTGGTGTAGACGTTGTTGTCGGCGACGGCGCTGTACTCGTCGGGGCCGGTCACGCCCTCGATCCGGAACCGGCCGGCGGCGTCGTGGTGGCCGAGCGAGCGCCACATCCGGGCCGTCTCGACCAGGAGTTCGAGCCCGTACTCGCGCTCGAACTCGACGTCCCCGCTGGTCCGGACGTAGCGGGCGACGGCGACCGCGATGTCCGCGCCGATGTGGAACGCGGCGGTGCCGGCCGGCCAGTAGCCGGAGCACTCCTCGCCGCGGATCGTCCGCCAGGGGAACACCGCCCCGGCGAGGCCGAGCTGGACCGCGCGCTCGCGGGCCATCGGCAGGGTGGTGTGCCGCCAGCGCAGGGCCTGGGTGACGGCGGACGGCAGGCAGTAGGTGAGCACCGGCAGCACGAAGGCCTCGGTGTCCCAGAAGCTGTGCCCGTCGTAGCCGGGGCCGGTCAGCCCCTTGGCCGGGATGGCGCGCTCCTCGCTCCGGGCCCCGGCCTGGAGCACGTGGAAGAGGGCGAACCTGACGGCCTGCTGGAGTTCGACGTCGCCCTCGATCTCGACATCGCTGGTCTCCCAGAACTCCCGGAGGAAGTCGGCCTGTTCGGCGACCAGGTCGTCCCAGCCGGTGTACCGGGCGGCGGTCAGCGCGGCCTCCACCTGGTCCCGGACGGCGGGCAGCGAGCGGGTCGCGGACCAGCCGTAGGCCATGTACTTCACCAGCCGCAGCCGCTCGCCGGGGCGGAGCACGGTGGTGACGCTGATCCGGCAGTGGTCCTCCTCCGCCTCGGCGACGGTGTCCAGCCGGTCCGGCCCCTCGATCACATGGTCCATGCCGGCGGCGACCCGGATGCCGCTGTAGCGGGTGCGGTGCACCAGCACCGCCTTCGTCCCGCCGGCGTGGCTGGCCTCGGCGAGCAGCGGGGCCTCCAGCACGGCGGCGGCCCTCGGGTCGCCGTCGGCGCCGCCGGGCAGCTGCTCGTTGGCCACGAGTTCGCTCTGCAGCACGATCCGCACCGGGGCGTCCACCGCCTCCACGGTGTACTCGATCGCGGCGACCGCCCGCTGGGTGAGCGAGACCAGCCGGGTGGATTCGACCCGGACGGTCCGCCCGGCCGGTGAGGTCCACTCGGCGGACCGCCGCAGCAGGCCGTCGCGGAAGTCCAACCAGCGGCGGTGGCTGACCAGTTCGCCGTAGCGGAGGTCGAAGGGCTCGTCGTCCACCAGCAGTCGGACGATCTTGCCGTTGGTGACGTTGATGACGCTCTGGCTGGACTCCGGGTAGCCGTAGCCGCCCTCGCCGTACGGCATCGGGCGCAGCTCGAAGACACCGTTGAGATAGGTGCCGGGCAGGCCGTGCGGCTCACCCTCGTCGAGGTTGGCGCGCAGGCCGATGTGGCCGTTGGAGAGCGCGAACACGGATTCGGCGCGGGCCATCGAGGTGAGGTCGAGGCCCGGTTCGACGACCTGCCACGGGTCGACGACGAAGGGCTGCTCCTGGCCGGTCATGCCGGTGTCTCCTCGGGCTTGTCGGGGGTCTGCGGCCCGGGGTCGGGGATCAGTTCGGCGAGGTCCCGGACCACCACGGTGGCGCCGTCGCGGCGCAGTTCGGCGGCCTGGCCGACCCGGTCCACCCCGACCACCGCGCCGAAGCCGCCGGCCCGGCCGGAGGCGACCCCGGCCAGCGCGTCCTCGAACACGGCGGCGTGCGCGGGCTCGACGCCCAGCGTCCGGGCGGCGGCCAGGTAGGTGTCCGGCGCGGGCTTGCCCGGCAGTCCGTCGCGGGCGGCGACGAGGCCGTCCACGATCACGTCGAAGTAGCCCTCGATGCCCGCGGACCGCAGCACGTCCCGGCAGTTGGCGCTGGACGAGACCACGGCGGTGGGCAGGCCGAGCGCGCGCAGCCGGCGCACGTAGTCGACCGAGCCCCGGTAGGGCGCGACGCCCTGCTCGCGGATCATCCGCAGCACGGTGTCGTTCTTGGCCCGGCTGATGCCCTGGACGGTGCGGGCGCCCGGCGGGTCGGCGTCGGTGCCCTCGGGCAGCTCGATCCCCCGGCTGCCGAGGAAGGCGCGGGTGCCGTCGAGTCTGGGCCGCCCGTCCACGAAGGCGTCGTAGTCGGCGACGGCGTCGAAGGGGGTGAACGGCCCGCCGGTGCGGGCGGCTTCGGCCCGCAGGAAGGCGTCGAAGGTGTCCTTCCAGGCCGCGGCGTGCACCGTGGCGGTCTGGGTGAGCACCCCGTCGAGGTCGAACAGGAAAGCGCGGATGTCGTCCGGTAGCCCCAGCATGGGTGCAGTCTTACCCGCCGGAGCGCGTCCGACCGCCCATTCCCGGCGGCGCGTCGCGGGAACGGGCGGCCCGGCCGGCGCGGGCGGGCCGCCCGGGGCCCGGGGGGAGTCCGGGGCCCGTGGGACGTCCAGGGCCCGTGGGAGGTCCGGGTTCCGGGGGGAGCGCGGGGCTCAGGGGGAGTCCGGGGTGGCGGTGAGCGCGAAGACCGCGCCCTGCGGGTCCCGCACCACCGCCATCCGCCCGGCCTGCATGTCGAACGGCGGCTGGACCACCGAGCCGCCGGCCTTCACCAGGGCGTCCACCGTGGAGTCGGTGTCGTCCACCGAGAAGTAGGTCATCCAGTGCGAGGGGGTGCCCGGCGGCAGGTACTCGGCGACCGGCTGCATGCCGCCCACCGTGTGGTCGCCGACGTTGAGCGAGTAGAAGCCGTCCATGCCCTGGACCGTGGCCGGGCGCAGGCCGAGCGCCTGCTGGTAGAACCGTCCGGCCGCCCCGGTGTCCGTGGTGTTGAGCTCGTTCCAGACCAGCGCGCCGGGCTCGTTGACGACGCCCGCGCCGATGAACTCCAGCTTCTGCCAGACGCCGAAGACCGCACCGGTCGGGTCCGCCGCGACCAGCATCCGGCCGGTGTCGCCCACGTCCATCACCGGGTACACGATGGTGCCGCCGGCGCCGGAGATGGCCTGCCCGGCCGCGTCGACATCGTCGGCGGCGAGGTAGGTGGTCCAGGAGACCGGGGGCAGCGGCTGCCCCTCCGGACCGGAGCGGGCCATGATCCCGGCAACCGGCCTGCCGTTGAGCGAGCACACGGCGTAGCCGCCGAACTCGGGCGGGCCGACTTCGCCCTGCCAGCCGAACAGGTCGCGGTAGAAGTCGAGCGCGGCCTGCTGGTCGCTCGCCATCAGGTCCACCCAGCACGGGGTGCCGGGCTTGTACGGTGCGGTGACTACGGGCATTCCTGGGCCTCCAAGCGATGGTCCTCCGCCGGACGGGCCACCGGGCGCAGGCCCCCTCGGGCCGCGCGGCCGGACGGCCGTACACCGCCCACGATCGCCGTGCCTCCGCGATCCCGCCACCGGACGGCGTCCCGGCGCCTCCACCGCCGCCTCCGGCCCCGGCGCGCACCGGGGCCGGGGCGGGTCAGCCGCCGGAGCCGTAGGTGGTGTTGTCGCAGATGTTGTCGTCCGCCGAGCGGGCGTCGGCGACGAGGCTGCTGGGCAGCGGCTGGGGCACGGCGGGGGCGGACGGGGCCGCCGCCGAGGCGCTGCCGGAGGCGCCCGGGGTGGTGGCGCCGTTGGCCGCCGCGAAGTCCTTGCCGACGATCACGGTGACACCGGCCGAGGTGCCGGGCTCGACCACCGCGCCGGGGAACACCGCGGCGACCTTCTCCGCGTTCGCCTTCTGCCCGGAGCCGTACTGGACCATCGTGGTCGTGTACTTGAGGTTGTCGGCCCGGCCGACGGCGGTGGCGGTGAACTTGGCCGCCTTCAGCTGCTCGGCCGCCTTGCCGGCCATGCCGGTGGCGCTGGTGCCGGTGTAGACCGACACCTTGATGTTCCTGGTGTCGGCGAGCGGGGAACCGGACGCGGCGGCGTGGGCCGCGGCCGCCGGGGTGGTCGCGGTGGTCGCCGCCACGGCCGGCGGGGCGGTCGGCGAGGGGGCCTCGGCCGGCTGCTCGCCGGTGGCGTTCTGGCCGTCGATGGTCTGATCGGCCTTGAGGGTGTCCCAGAGCTTCTTGGCGTCCGCCTGGACGATGTCGATGTTCGGGTCCACGGTGCGGTAGCGCCAGGGCAGGGTGACGAACTTGAGGTCGTGCAGGTCGATGTTGCGCAGCGAGAGGCCGAAGGACATCAGCTTGTCGGCGCTGTCGAGGCCGGGGTCGACGGTGAGCGAGCTGGTGGCGGCGTTGGCGAGCGGCAGCAGGGTGGTCGGGTTGAGCCCCTGCTTCTTGATCTTGCTCGCCAGCGAGCTGATGAAGGCCTGCTGGCGCTTCATCCGGCCGATGTCGGAGCCGTCGCCGATGCCGTGCCGCAGCCGCACGTAGTCGAGGGCCTGCTGGCCCTCCACCTTCTGCGGGCCCTTCTTCAGGACCACGGCGCCCTTGGCGTTCAGCTTCTCGTTGAGGTCCTTCTCGTAGATGTCCTCGGGCAGGCAGACGTCCACGCCGTCGACCGCCTTGGTCATCGCCGAGAAGCCCTGGAAGTCCACCACCATGGTGTGGTCGACCCGGATCCCGGTGAGCTTCTCCACGGTGTTCTGGGTGCAGGCGGGGTTGCCGTCGTCGGAGCCGCCGGTGGAGAAGGCCGCGTTGAACAGGTCACTGTTCGAGCCCTTGGTCCACTTGCCGTTGGGCAGTTTGCAGGACGGGATGGGCACCATCGCGTTGCGCGGTATGGAGATGCCCACGGCGTGCTTGTGGTCGGCATAGACGTGCAGCAGGATCGTGGTGTCCGAGCGGGCGCCGCCGTCCTCGCCGCCGCCGAGGTCGGAGTTGTTCTTGCCCCGGCTGTCGGAGCCGATCAGCAGCAGGTTGACGGGCTTGTTGCCGTCCGCGTCGGCCTGCGCCTCCGGCGGGCGGTCCTTGGCTATCGCGTCCGCGTCGAACGACTTGATGTTGCCGTTGAGCTTGTAGTAGATCAGCCCACCGCACCCGGCCACCAGGACGAGCGCGCCGGCGGCGGACCAGGCGGCGATCTTCTTGACGTCGCGCTTCGGTTTGCGGGCGGCGGCCCTGGCCGCGGCCCGTCCGCCGCCACCGGCCGGGGGCGGCCCGGCCTGGGCCTGAGGCGTCCCGGCCTTGGCCTGGCCCGGTTTGCCCTGGGCGGCCCGTCGGGCCTCGGCGCGGCCGCCGGGCCGGGGCCCGGGCACCGAGGCGCCGGGTGTGCCGGGTGCACCGCCGGCGGCACCGTCGGCCGTGAGCGCACCGGGCGCGTCGTCACCGCGAGCCGGACCCTCGCCCCACTGACCTGACATGCCTGAACCTTTCACCGGCGGACGCTGCGCCCACTACGACCGGACGCACTGCACACAGAGAGACGGTCGAGACCGCTCCCGGGTTGCACGTACGACGGTCGCAATAACCGACGAACACCCCCGGCCGCGCCGTCCGCGGCCCTCCGTACGGGTCCGATGTCCCCCAACGAACCCGCCTGGGATCATACAAACCGATCGTCAGAGTGCATCGCTCGCATGCTCGGCGTGGTCAGCTGTAATCCCGACCGCCTCAATCGCGACACCTGCGGCACTGGCGGCGCCGGTGGTCCGGCGACGGACGGTCCACCGCCTTCCGGCACGACCGGGCCGAGCAGCAGCACCAGTCCGAACAGGCGTCGCTCGGCGCTCTCCGCACAGGCCGCCCGCCCGGTCAACCCGAATTCGTCCAGCTCGCGGACCGCCGTGGAGACCTGGCCGGAGAGTTCGCGCAGGGAGAGCGGATCCGGCAGCGCGACCAGCTGGTCCAGCAGCGCCAAGGTGACCGCGAAGCCCTTCAGCTCCTCCAGCAGCGAAGGCCAAGGCCGTCGTCCGCCCGCACGGTCCCGGATCAGCGCGCAGACCAGCTCGCGCACTCTGCCGACCAGTTCTCCCAGCAGCAGCAGCTCCGACGGGGCACCGGAGGACGTTCCCGGGCCGGCACCCGAGGCACCCGCGACACCGGGCAGTGCCGCGGCCCAGTACCCGCCCCGCCCCGGTGGACCCTCGAAGCGGTACCAGCCGTCCCCCGCGATGCCGAGCACCCGCCCGGCCCTGCCGCCGAGCGCGGTGAACACCTCCTCCTCCACCGCCACGACCGGCGCCCCGGGGACGAAGCGGCCGATGGCCGGCTCGCGCCTCGACGCCAGCAGACGACGCACCCCCCGGCTGCCGCGGGTCGCCCATCGGCTCTCCCACTCCTCCGGCCGGCGCCGGCCGATCCACAGGGCCAGCGCATGGGGCGGCACATGCCGGGGCAGTTCCGCGACCAGGCAACGGACCCAGAGGCCGAGCGAGCTCCGGTCCACCCCTTCCGGCACGAGGTACAGCACCCCGTCCCCGGCCTGCTCCGCGGCCACCGGCTCCTCCCAGCCCGCGAGTCGGGCGGCCACGTCGAGGATCACCCTCAGCCGGTGAAGGAGCGGCTCCCGCTGTTCCCGTCCGAAGGACTCGATGTCGACGCTCAGGAACAGGCAGTGCTGCCCGTCCAGGTAGTGCCGAGGGACCTCGTCCACCGGGTCCTCCGCCGGGACCGGGGCGTCCGGCCAGCGCTCCGGGCCGGGGTGGGGCTCGACCTCCTCCAGCGCGAGCCCCGGGGAGACCGAGGACTCCGCCAGGGTGCCCAGGAAGCTCCGCAGGTCGGGGGTGAGACCGCTGGTGTCCACCTCGGCCGGGCCGTCCGGCGGCACGGACAGCCCCGCCAGCTCGGCCGCCCAGGCGGCGGTCTCCTCGTCGGCGCCGCCCGCCGACGACAGCACCTGTCGAGCCCAACGGATCAGGTCGCCGGTGACGGCCTCGGGCATGGGATTGGTCATGAGTGCGTCCTCCTCCGTTCTGGTCTGTCGGGCTCTACTGGCCGGCATCGAGCGTCCCGCGGAACCGCAGCATCCGCATGGCCACCGCGTCCGCCGAGATGCCGAGTACTCGGCCGATCTCCGCATCGGACATGCCACAGGCCCGTCCGTACACGATCTGTGCGATCACTCGGCACCGCTCCGGACCGATGCCCGGCTGCAACCGGGCGATCAACTCCTCGGCGGCGGCCAGTCCGTGCTCCGCGTCGCCGAAGACCTCGTCGGCCGCCGGGCCGGTGCCGTGCGCGGTCTCGGGCAGGCCGTCCGCCGGCAGCGGTTCGGGCTCCCGCCGGTGCTCGCGCAGCCAGCGGCGGTGGGCGTCGGGGAAGGCGAGCAGCACCGCGCCGACGAAGTACGAGGCGAGCGTGGCGCCGCCGTCGCAGTTCCAGTCGCCGCCGACGAGGGCGTGCTCACGGAACCGGTGCCAGGCGAGCGTGACCGCCTCGCCGACCACCGACTCCCGTTCGTCGAGCCGCTCCCGCAGGGCCGTCCGCTCGGCCTGGTCGCCCTGGAGCGGGCGGCCCTTGTCGAAGCAGCGGCGGTATATCTCGCCGGTGGTGATCCAGCGGTGCAGGGTCCGCCGGCCGCGTTCCAGCAGCCCGGCCTCCAGCACCACGTACTCGGGGCCGGTCCAGCCCCGGGCGGCGAGCCGGTCCACGAGCGCCTGGTCCGCCTTGCGCCGGACCGCGGACTCGTCGGTCGCGGCCGACGGGGCGGCCGCGAGCCGCTCGGCGGCACCCGGAGCTCTACGGGGTGGCGTCGGTTGCGGCCAGGCACCGCTCCGCTCGACCTGCACCATCGACCCTCCTGAAAATCAAGCGCCGCACACCGCGCTGCCCTCGACCGGCGTTATAGGCACCGGCCCGCGGATCGCCAACGGTCAGTCAGAACAATTGTCCGCCACGGCATTTGGCCGGGCCCGGCGTGGGGAGCGGGGTAGGTCGGCGCCTATGCCGGTGATGACGGGGTCCGCCGGACCCGGCCCACCGCGCAGGAGTGCACCATGTCGCACCAGCCCCAGCAGAACCCCGACCCCGCGACCGGCCCGACCCCGTCGGCCGCCCCGGCCACCCGGGTCGGCCCGGTCGCGCAGGTCGCCACGGCCCCGGCCCCCGTATCCCCGGTCGCCGCGTCATCGGTCGCCGCGGACGGGCCGCAGGACACGGCGGCGGCGCCGGTGCTGGACCTGCGGATCGGCGGGGTCCGACTGCTGCTCGAAGTGCCCGCCCGGCTCCATGTGCTGGCCTCCGGCCTGATCAGCTCGGGGATCGCGGCCGGCCTCGGCTACCTGGTCGCCCACCGCTGACCGCCGGCGGACCGGGGCACCGCACGACGAAGGCCCGGGCCGGAGGTTCTCCGGCCCGGGCCTTTCGCGTCGGTGGGGCGCCAGGGGCTCGAACCCTGAACCTACGGATTAAAAGTCCGCTGCTCTACCCATTGAGCTAGCACCCCGACACCGTGGACATCATGCCAGACCGGGCCGCCCCGTGCCGCCGAATACCCCCCGCGTCCGGGGTCCCGGGGTCGGACCCGGGGGCGTGACCCAGGTCACTTTCCGGGGGGCTTGGCCCCCGGGCGGGGCGCGTGTCACTATTTCTGCACGCCCACCCTGCCCAAAACCCGTTCCGGGGGCGGGTGTTGAGTGCCAGAACCACCGGTCCGCGCAGGTCGGACCAGGTCTTCGGTCGGCACGGCAGTGATTCCCTCGGTTCGTCCGTCACCCGCGTGTGCCTCGGCGTACGCACCCGCCCGGTGTCCGGTGCGGGTGTCCGGCCCGCGGCTGACGGCTGTGCGACGTCGCGGCGTGCACGACCCCCGCGACGAACCCCCCAGATCCACACAGACGCCACGATTGGACAGGTGGAAGAAGAATGTCGGAAAGCGCCTTCCTGGAGAACTTCTACGCGGCCATCGAGGGAACCGCCCGCGTGGTGGACGTGCCCTTCGAGCGCGAGACGGTGTGGCCGATCCTGACCGCCTACCAGGACGTGCTGCCGGAGTCGGTGATCTCCTTCCGGGTGCAGAACAGCCCGCTCGGTGCCGATGACCTCGACTGCCGGTTCACCATGCTCCCCCGGGGCCTCGACCCCTACGCCGTCGCGCTGGCGAACGGCCTGACCGAGAAGACCGACCACCCCGTCGGCAAGCTGCTGGCCGAGGTCCACGGCGAGCTCCCGATCGACAGCTGCGGCGTCGACTTCGGGGTCCGGGCCGGGTTCACCAAGACCTGGTCCTTCCCCACCATCGAGCGGCTGCTGACGGTCCGCGAGGTCGCCGCGCTGCCGTCGGCGCCGGAGGGCATCACTGCCAACCTGGAGCTGTTCGACCGCTACGGCCTGTCGGACATCGTCAGCACCGTCGGCATCGACTACGGCAGCCGGACCGTCAACCTCTACTTCGGCGGCGGGGCCTCCGGCCGGGTGCCGCGGGAGACCTTCGCGCCCGAGGGCGTCCGCTCGCTGCTCGCCGAACTGGGCCTGCCGGCCCCGAGCGAGGAGCTGCTGACCTTCAACGAGAAGGCGTTCGTCATGTACGCCACGCTGAGCTGGGACTCCCCGAAGATCTCGCGGATCACCTACTCCGTCATGACGCCCGAGCCGCTCGCGCTGCCGGTGACCGTCGCCCCGCAGATCACCCGGCTGGTCCAGGACGCCCCGTACAGCACCGAGGGCCGCAACTTCGTCTACGGCGTGACGGTCACGCCCAAGGGCGAGTACCACAAGATCCAGTCGTACTACCAGTGGCGCCGGCCGGTCGAGAAGATGCTCGTCGCCGAGCAGTAACACGCGGCACCCGCACCACCCGGGCCTGCCGGGGACCAGAACACGGTCCCCGGCGGGCCCTTTTCCGTCCCGGCCCGGGCCCGGGTGCCGCGTCCGACGCGGCACCCGGGCCCCGCCGGCGGATTCCCGCCCGCCACCGGATTCCTTCCTTCCGAGAACTCTGGATGAGCGATCTCCATGCAGAAACGAAACGGGGAGCTGAGTTCGTTGTCCCTACCCGCCGCACCCGAGGGGTTGTCGGAGAACCGCGGCGCCCGGCCGGTCGGCACCGGCCGGGCCCGGGCCAAGGCGATCGTGCTGGGTGAGCACGCGGTCGTCTACGGAGCCCCGGCGCTCGCCCTCCCGCTCCCGCAGCTGGGTGTCACCGCCACCGCCGGGTACTCCGCGCAGTCCCCGGCCGACCCGGACGACTTCTCCCTCACCATGACCGGCTCCGAGTCCCGGCCCAAGGCCGCCCAGGCCTCCGGCGGACTGCACCGGCTGACCGCCGAGTTCCGGGCCGCCATGGGCGTGCCCGACCGCCTGCACCTCGATGTGATCATCGACTGCGCGATCCCGGTCGGCCGCGGCCTCGGCTCCAGCGCCGCCTGCGCGCGGGCCGTGGTGCACGCGCTGGCCGACCTGTTCGAGCGCGAGGTCACCCCGCAGCAGGCGTTCGACCTGGTGCAGACCGCCGAGAACGTGGCCCACGGCCGGGCCAGCGGCGTCGACGCGATGGCCGTCGGCGCGACCGCCCCGCTGCTGTTCCGGGCCGGCCGGGCCGAGGAGCTGCCGATCGGCTGCGACGGCCTGTTCATCGTCGCCGACAGCGGCGTGGCGGGCCGGACCAAGGACGCCGTCGAGCTGCTCCGCGAGGGCTTCCGGCAGCGGCCGGGCACCCAGGAGGCCTTCCTGCGCCGGGCCTCCGAACTGACCGGGACCGCCCGGCTGGCACTCGCCGAGGGCCGGCCGGAGCAGCTCGGCGCCCAGCTCACCGACTACCACGAGCTGCTCCGCGCGGGCGGCCTGAGCACCGACCGGATCGACGGGATGGTCTCGGCCGCACTGGCCGCCGGCGGCCTCGGCGCCAAGATCACCGGCGGCGGCATGGGCGGCTGCGTGATCGCGCTGGCGTCCGAGGAGTCGGCCGCGGAGGTCACCCGCGCGCTGCTCGCCGCCGGCGCCGTCCAGACCTGGTCCGTACCGCTGAGGGAGTACCCCGGCCATGGCCGCTGAGCAGCCGACCGCCACCACCCGCCCGCGCCCCGGCACCGGGAGCGCCGCCGGGGACGCCACCGCCGTCGCCCACCCGAACATCGCGCTGGTCAAGTACTGGGGCAAGCGGGACGAGCAGCTCGTCCTCCCCTGGACCGACAGCCTCTCGATGACCCTGGACGTGTTCCCGACCACCACCCGGGTCCGGCTCGACCCCGGGGCCGGGGAGGACACCGTGACACTCGACGGCGCGCCCCTGGACGGCGAGCCGCGCCGCCGGGTGACGGCCTTCCTCGACCTGGTCAGGGAACGCGCCGGGAGCCCGCTGCGGGCCGTCGTGGACACCCGCAACACCGTCCCCACCGGCGCCGGACTGGCCTCCTCCGCGAGCGGCTTCGCCGCGCTGGCCACCGCCGCCGGCGCCGCGTACGGACTCGGCCTGGACGCCACCGGGCTGTCCCGGCTGGCCCGGCGCGGCTCCGGCTCGGCCTCGCGCTCCGTCTTCGGCGGCTTCGCGATCTGGCACGCCGGGCAGCCGGACCGCGGGGGCGACCCCGACCTCGGCTCCTACGCCGAACCGGTCCCGGTGCCGGTGGCCGCGCTGGACCCGGCGCTGGTGGTCGCGGTGGTCGACGCCGGCCCGAAGGCGGTGTCCAGCCGCGAGGCGATGCGGCGCACCGTCGCCACCTCGCCGCTGTACCGGCCGTGGGCCGCCTCCAGCCAGGCCGACCTGGCCGAGATGCGGGAGGCGCTGCATCGGGCCGACCTGGACGCGGTGGGCGAGGTCGCCGAGCGGAACGCGCTCGGGATGCACGCCACCATGCTGGCGGCCCGCCCCGCGGTGCGCTACCTCTCGGCGGCCACCGTGACCGTGCTGGACGCGGTGCTGGAGCTGCGCCGGGCCGGGGTGTCGGCCTGGGCGACCATGGACGCCGGACCCAACGTCAAGGTGCTCTGCCGGCGGTCCGAGGCGGACCGGGTGGCCGGGGTGGTCCGCGAGGCCGTCCGCGGCGGTTCGGTGCACATCGCCGGCCCCGGACCGGGCGCCCGGCTGCTGGACGCGGACGCGTGACCACCGGCCGCCCGCCGGTGGTCCGGCGCGCGCCGGGCAAGCTGTTCGTCGCGGGCGAGTACGCGGTGGTGGAGCCGGGCAACCCGGCGGTCCTGGTGGCGGTCGACCGGTATGTCACCGCCACCGTCACCGAGCCCGCCGGGACCGGGACGGCGGTCTCCTCCGACCTCCTCGCGGCGCCGGTGCGCTGGCTCCGCCGGGGCGACCGGCTCGACCCGGTCGGGGTCGAGGACGCCGACCGGGCCCGCCGGGAGCTGGCCCATGTGCTCGCCGCACTCCGGACCGTCACCCGACTGCTGGCCGAACACGGGCGCCCGGCGCCGGAGTTGGACATCGCGATCAGCAGCGAGCTGCACCAGGACGGGGTCAAGTTCGGCCTCGGGTCGAGCGGTGCGGTGACCGTGGCGACCGTCGCGGCGGTGGCCGCGCACTGCGGTCTGACGCTGTCGGCCGAGGAGCGGTACCGGCTGGCGCTGCTGGCCTCGGCCGAACTCGACCCCAAGGGCTCCGGCGGCGACCTGGCCGCCAGCACCTGGGGCGGCTGGATCGCCTACCGGGCGCCCGACCGGGCCGCCGTGCTCGACCTGGTCCGCCGGCGGGGGGTGGCCGGGGCGCTGGCGGAGCCCTGGCCGGGCTTCGAGGTGCGCCGGCTGCCGCCGCCCCCGGGGGTGGCGCTGGAGGTCGGCTGGACCGGCACCCCCGCCTCCACCACGGAGCTGGTGTCCGGGCTGCACCGCAGGGCCTGGCGCGGCACCCCGCCGCACCGCCGGTTCGTGGCCGCCAGCGCCGACCTGGTGCGGGCCGCCGCCGACGCGCTCGAACACGGCGACCGGCCCGCGCTGCTGGACAGCGTCCGGCGCGCCCGCCGGGAGCTGGCCCGGCTCGACGAGGAGGCCGGGCTCGGCGTCTTCACGCCCGCCCTGACGGCGCTGTGCGACACCGCCGAGGCCGTCGGCGGCGCGGCCAAGCCCTCCGGCGCGGGGGGCGGTGACTGCGGCATCGCCCTGCTGGAGGTGCCGGACACCCGGACCGCCCCGGAAGCCCTGGACGCCCCGGAAGCCCCGGAAGCCCCTGGCCCCCGCGCCACCCACGACACCCGCGCCACCCCCGACGCCCCGGGCACCCGGACCGCCCCGGGTCCCGCCGCGTCCCACAACTCCCACGCCGGGGCCACCGGCGCCTCGCCGGACATCGACCACCTACGGGAACGGTGGGCCGCGGCCGGGGTGCGACCCCTGGACCTGCGTCCCGCCACGGAAGGGAACGAGGAATGATCTCTCAACGCAAGGACGACCACGTCCGGCTCGCGGTCGAGCAGCAGCACGGCCACGTCGGACGCAACCAGTTCGACGAGGTGACGTTCGTCCACCACGCCCTGGCCGGGATCGACCGCCCGGACGTGTCGCTGGCCACGGACTTCGCCGGCTTCTCCTGGCCGGTCCCGCTGTACATCAACGCGATGACCGGCGGCAGCGAGATGACCGGCAGAATCAACCGGGACCTCGCGATCGCCGCCCGGGAGACCGGGGTGCCGATCGCCTCCGGTTCGATGAGCGCCTACTTCAAGGACGAGTCCTGCGCCGGCACCTTCAGCGTGCTGCGCGAGGAGAACCCGGACGGCTTCGTCCTGGCCAACGTCAACGCCACCGCCTCGGTCGACAAGGCGCGCCGCGCCGTCGACCTGCTGAAGGCCGACGCGCTGCAGATCCACATCAACACCGTCCAGGAGACGGTGATGCCGGAGGGCGACCGCTCCTTCTCCGCCTGGGTGCCGCAGATCGGCCGGATCGTGGAGGGCGTGGGTGTCCCGGTCATCGTCAAGGAGGTCGGCTTCGGCCTCAGCCGGGAGAGCGTCCTTGTCCTGCGCGACCTGGGCGTGCGGGTGGCCGACCTCGGCGGCCGGGGCGGCACCGACTTCGCCCGGATCGAGAACGGCCGGCGCGACCTGCGCGACTACACCTTCCTGGAGGGCTGGGGCCTGTCCACCGCCGCGTGTCTCCTGGACAGCCGGGGCGTGGACCTGCCGGTGCTGGCCTCCGGCGGCGTGCGCCACCCGCTGGACGTGGCCCGGGCCCTGGCGCTCGGCGCCAACGGCGTCGGGGCGTCCGGCACCTTCCTGCGCACCCTGATGGACGAGGGCGTGGAGGCGCTGGTCACCCAGCTGACCAGCTGGCTGGACCAGTTGGCGGCGCTGATGACCATGCTCGGCGCGGCCACCCCGGCCGCGCTGACCGGCCGGGACCTGCTGATCCAGGGCACCCTGCGCGAGTTCTGCGCCGACCGCGGCATCGACACCGCGCAGTTCGCCCGGCGTTCCGCCGCCGGGACCACCACCACCGGAGGCATCCGATGACCGAGGACCACGCCATCGCCGGCGTCCCGATGCGCTGGGTGGGTCCGGTGCGCATCTCGGGCAACGTCACCACCACCGAGACCCATGTCCCGCTGGCCACCTACGAGTCGCCGCTGTGGCCCTCGGTGGGCCGGGGCGCCAAGGTCTCGATGCTCGCCGAGCAGGGCATCGTCGCCACCCTGGTGGACGAGCGGATGACCCGCTCGGTGCTGGTCGAGGCGACCGACGCGGGGACGGCGCTGGCCGCCGCCCGGAGTATCCGGGACCGCTTCGCGGAGCTGCAGGAGGTGGTGCGCGGCTGCAGCCGGTTCGCCGAACTCGTCGGCGTCCGGCACGAGATCAACGCCAACCTGCTGTTCGTCCGGTTCGAGTTCACCACCGGCGACGCCTCCGGGCACAACATGGCCACCCTCGCCTCCGACGTGCTGCTGCAGCACCTGCTGCAGACCGTCCCCGGCATCTCCTACGGGTCGATCTCGGGCAACTACTGCACCGACAAGAAGGCCACCGCGGTCAACGGCATCCTGGGCCGGGGCAAGAACGTGGTGACCGAGCTGCTGGTGCCGCGGGAGGTCGTCACCGGGGTGCTGCACACCACCGCGGCGAAGATCGTCCAGCTGAACATCCGCAAGAACATGCTCGGCACCCTGCTCGCCGGCGGCATCCGCTCGGCCAACGCCCACTTCGCGAACATGCTGCTCGGCTTCTACCTGGCCACCGGCCAGGACGCGGCCAACATCGTCGAGGGCTCGCAGGGCGTCGTGATGGCCGAGGACCGCGACGGCGACCTGTACTTCGCCTGCACCCTGCCGAACCTGATCGTCGGCACGGTCGGCAACGGCAAGGGGCTCGCCTTCGTGGAGACCAACCTGGCCCGGCTGGGCTGCCGGGCCGACCGCGAGCCCGGCGAGAACGCCCGCCGGCTCGCCGTCATCGCGGCGGCGACCGTGCTCTGCGGCGAGCTGTCGCTGCTCGCGGCGCAGACCAACCCGGGCGAGCTGATGCGCGCCCACGTCCACCTGGAACGCGGCAACACGGAGAAGGTCGGGGTATAGCGATGTCCAACGGGGCCACTGTCGGAATTCACGATCTGTCGTTCGCGACCACCGAGTTCGTGCTGCCGCACACCGCGCTCGCGGAGTACAACGGCACCCCGATCGGCAAGTACCACACGGGCATCGGCCAGCGGTCGATGAGCGTGCCGGCCGCCGACGAGGACATCGTCACCCTGGGCGCCGCGGCCGCCGCGCCGATCGTCGCCCGGCACGGCACGGACGGGATCCGGACCCTGGTGTTCGCCACCGAGTCCTCGATCGACCAGGCGAAGGCCGCGGGCGTGTACGTCCACTCGCTGCTCGGCCTGCCGTCGGCGACCCGGGTGGTCGAGCTCAAGCAGGCCTGCTACGGGGCCACCGCCGCCCTGCAGTTCGCCCTCGGCCTGATCCACCGCGACCCGTCCCAGAAGGTCCTGGTGGTGGCGAGCGACGTCTCCAAGTACGAGCTGGACAGCCCCGGCGAGGCGACCCAGGGCGCGGCCGCCGTGGCGATGCTGGTGACCGCGGACCCGGCGCTGGTGCGGATCGAGGACCCCTCGGGCCTGTTCACCGCGGACGTGATGGACTTCTGGCGGCCGAACTACCGCGACGCGGCACTGGTCGACGGACAGGAGTCCATCGGCGCCTACCTCCAGGCGGTGCAGGGCACCTGGAAGGACTACTCCGAGCAGGGCGGCCGGCCGCTGGAGGACTTCGGCGCCTTCTGCTACCACCAGCCGTTCACCAAGATGGCCTACAAGGCGCACCGGCACCTGCTGAACTCCGCCGGGCACGACACCGACGAGGCCGCCGTCGAGCGGGCCCTCGGGCGCACCACCGGGTACAACGCGGTGATCGGCAACAGCTACACCGCGTCGGTGTACCTGGGCCTGGCCGCGCTGCTCGACGGCGCAGAGGACCTCGACGGGCAGGCGGTGGGCTTCCTCAGCTACGGCTCGGGCAGCGTCGCGGAGTTCTTCGCCGGGACGGTGGTGCCCGGCTACCGGGAGCACCTGCGGACGGAGGCGCACCGGGCGGCGATCGAGCGGCGGCAGCCGATCGGCTACGACCGCTACCGCGAGCTGCACGAGTGGGGCTTCCCGACCGACGGCGGCGACCACCCGACCCCGGCCGGGACCACCGGGCCGTTCCGGCTGGCGGGCATCGGCGGGCACAAGCGGATCTACGAGAAGCGCTGACGGCGAGGGGTTGTCCGACAATTCGCGTCGCATGAGCGCGAATTGTCGGACAACCCCTGAGGGCCGGGGGCTCTCCTTCGCGGAGAGCCCCCGGCCCCTCGTGCGGCGCCCCGGCCGCCGTGCGCGGCCGGTCCCGGAGCTCCCGCGGATCCGTTGACGGGCGGTGTTCCCGCCCGCCCGGCAATGGATCCGCGGGGTTGTCGCGCCGGGTCGGCACCGGCGGCCGGTCAGGACCGGCGGCGCAGGGCGATCTCGGTGAGTTCCTGGATGTCGAACTCCGAGCGGCCCGGTGTGCCGTAGCGGGTGATCTTGCCGCGGCTGACCCACTTGCGGATGGTCGCCTCCGAGACGCCCGCGGCGAGCGCGGCCACGTTCGTCGGCACGAGCCGGTGCCTGGGCGGCCGGCTCAGACGGCCGCCGTTCGCGGTTGGTCCAAGAGGTGCCGTAGCGTGAGCCATTCGCGTATCCCCCATGAATGTCCGGACGAGCAGCCGACGCTGGTCCGTCCCCCGTTGTGGTGCTGCGGTGAGGCGTCGATCGTCCCGGGGCAGCCGTCCACCACGCAGGCCCGGGTGGGCACCGCGCGGTCGCCGGCCTCGGGGTCGATCGCGTTGAGCAGTTCGAGCCGCAGGTCCTCGATCTCGTCGGCGAAGTCGGCGGCCGGCGGCTGTGCGGTGAGCCAGTCCAGGTGGCGCCCGAGGAACCGGGTCAGGTGCGGCACCGAGCGGATCACCGCGGTGGTGCCGAGCCGTTCGGCGGCGAAGCGCGACCAGGACTCCAGGATCGCCACGATGTTGTTGCGGGCGTCGATCGCGGACAGGTTCAGCCGGTCCCGGCGACGGCTCCCGGAGACCCGGGTCGGGTTCCGCCGCCGGGGCTCGGTCTGGATGTGGTGCAGGCACTCCTGGTGCAGCTCCGGGAGGGCCCGCAGGGTGTGTTCCAACTGCCTGATGCACGGGCCGCAGAGGACGGACCCCGCGGCTGCGGGGACCTCCCGTCCGTGGTTCCTGGGACACGAGTGGAACTCCATCGAATCTCCTTCGTGCGCGCGTCCGGCACCCGGACTCCCTGCCCGACGGGTCAGTCGGTGGGAATCCAGTCCCGCCTGATGTGCGGGGTCTCGATGCCGAGCGACTTCATGTGCTCGATCGGGTTGGTGTACTCGCGGCTGGCGGCGATGAGGCCGTCCCGGAGCGTGAATCCGTGGATGAAGTGGTTGCGGTAGTGGCCCTCGGGATAGCCGGGGAAGCGGATGGTGCCCTCGCCGTCGCACTCGACCATGACCTGGCCCGGGTCCTGGGTCTCGTACACGCGGACGTCGAACCACCGCCAGTCGGGCAGGACTTCGAGCGAGAGCTCGTTGTGCCGCTTGAGCTTCTCCCGGCCGGTGACGACGATCGGCCGGCCGATGTCGGTGTAGAAGAGCGCGGCGGTGCCGTCCTCGGTGTAGAGGGTGTAGCGGCGCAGCCGGGCCTCCGGGCCGGTCTCCAGGTACTGCTCGACGGCCCGGCGGTTGCGGGCGCGCAGGTCGTGGTGGTCGGTGAAGATCTGTGGCGAGGTCATGACATCTCCTCGGGAGATAGGGCCGGTCGGGGTGCGCGGCGGGCCGCGCGGGGGGTCAGGGCTGGAGCCGGCTGATCCCCCAGCCGTCGGCGGTGCGGTCGTAGCGCAGCCGCTCGTGCAGCCGGTCGGTGCCGTCGGCCCAGAACTCCAGTGCGTCGGGGACGAGTTCGAAGGCCACGTAGGAGGCGGGCCGGGGCAGCGGCTGCCGCGGCCGGCCCAGCTCCAGCGCCTTCGCCCGCAGTTCCTCGAAGTGCTCGAGGTCCTCCACCGGCCGGCTCTGCCGGGACACCGTGGTCATCGGGTGGGTGAACACCGCCCTGGCCGCCCACAGCTCCTCCGCCGTGGCGTCGGGCAGCTGCCGCACCGGGCCGGCCAGCACGATCTGCTGGCTGGTCTCGCGCCAGTACAGGACGCCGGACGCCCACGGGTTCTCCACCAGCTCCCGGCCCTTCTGGCTGTCGGCGTGGGTGGCGAAGACGATCCCGGTCTCGGTGATCCGGTTGATCACCAGGATCCGGGACGAACTGCGGCCCCGGGCGTCGGCGGTGGCCAGCGCGAGCGCGCGGGGCTCCCGCACCCCGTGCTCGGCCGCGGCCGCCAGCCAGGAGTTCAGCAGGCCCATCGGCTCGGCCGGCGGGGTGCGGAACTCCGGGAAGTCGAGCGCGACGGTCCCGGTCAGCGACTCGGACCGCTTCCGGTCGGGCTGGTCGGCCCGGACCGGCCGGTCGGACTGGACGGACTGGACGGACTGGTGGGACTGGACGGACTGGTCAGACATGCAGCACTCCTTCGATGGTGACGACACCGTGGCCCGAGACCTCGACGCTGTCGACGCGGTCGCCCTCGCCGTGCACCAGCGCGCCCATCGGCGAGGGGCGGCCGATCTCGACGCCCTGGGTGATCTCGATCCGGCGCCCGTAGACGCCCAGGCCGTGCCGGGCCAGGTGGATGGCGATGGGCCCGGCGGCGGAGCCGGTCGCGGCGTCCTCCACGACCCCGTACGCGGGCGAGAACATGCGGTTGCGCCAGGTGGTCCCGGAGCCGGCGATGCAGTTGGTCGCCATGTCCGGGAACCGGGCCAGCGCTCGGTGGTCCGGGTCCACCTTGGACAGCGCCTCGACGCTCTCGAAGCCGACCAGGACGTGCCGCGGGCCGTTGCGGTAGATCTCCACCGGCAGCGTCGAGGAACTCACCCCGAGCGCCCACAGCAGTTCCTCGGCCCGCTCGAACGGCTCCCAGACCGGCACCGGCTGGCGCATGCTGGTGGCGACGGTCCGGCCGTCCACCCGCTCCAGGTCGAACGGGATGACGCCCATCGCGGTCTCGATCCGCAGCGTGTCGGCCTCGGTGTGTTCACCCAGCGCGATCGCCGTGCCGAGCAACGGGTGCCCCGCGAAGGGGAGTTCGTTCACCGGGGTGAAGATCCGCACATGGTGGTCCCCGCCCTGCTTGGGGGTGAGGACGAAGGTGCTCTCGGAGAGGTTCATCTCCCGGGCGATGCGCTGCATCTGCTCGCCGGACAGGTCGTCGGCCCCGAAGAAGACCGCCACCGGATTGCCGGTGAGGGGCCGGCGCGCGAACGCGTCGACGACGACGTACTTGTGCATGGGTCCTCCCGCTCTCGTCTTTTCTCGTCATGGGGAATGCGGGCCGCGGCTCGGCGGCGGGGGTGTGCCGCACCTCGGCGCCGGGCGCGCGGGTGCGCCCCGGCCGGAGCACGCGGACGCGCCTCGTTCGGACGGCGCGGGTGTGCCTCGTTCGGACAGCGAGGTGCGCCGGGCCGCGCGCCGGATCGCGACGCGGCCACGGGCAGGGGGGGGGGAGCCGGACCGGCACTCACGGGGGAGAGCGCCGGCCCGGCGGTCCTGGGGCGGCCCGGCCGCCCGGCGGTGCCGGGCGGCGGGCGGCTCAGGCGGGGTCGGGGACCCGCGCCGGACCGAGCAGTCCGGACAGGGCGGTGGCCACGATCCGCGGCCCCTCCCTGGTGAGGACGGACTCGGGGTGGAACTGGAGCGAGGCGAAGCCGGGACCGCGCAGCGCGTGGACCTCTCCGCTCTCCGGGTCCCGGCTCACCAGGACCCGGCCCACGCCCTCGGCGGCGAACTCCTCCGCCTCGGCGACCAGGGCGAAGGTGTTGTAGAACCCGACCCGCTCGGCGCCGCCGAACAGGTCGACCGCCTTCTGCACACCCTGGTTGGGCACGGCGCGGCGGCGGATCGGCAGACCGAGCCGCAGCCCGAGCAGCTGGTGGCTGAGGCACACCGCGAGGAACGGCCGGCGTTCGGCGAGCAGGGTGTCGAGCGCGGCCCGCAGGTGGCGCATCTTGGGATGCGCGGCCTCCTGCGGATCGCCCGGCCCCGGCCCCATCACGACCAGGTCGTGGCCCTCGAAGGCGTACTCCTCGTCGAACCGGCGGACCGTGACCCGCAGGCCCAGGGAGCGCAGCTGCTGGTCGATCATCGAGGTGAAGGTGTCCTCCGCGTCGATCACCAGCACGCTGCGCCCGGCGAGTTCGGGCCGGGAGGAGACCCGGGACGCGGTGTCGGCGAGCCAGAAGTCGGCGACGGACTCGTTGCGCGACTCCAGGGCCCTGAGCACGCTCGGGTGGCCGGCGAAACGCTGCTGCTCCCCGCCGTCGAGCGCGGCGACCAGCCCGGCCGCCTTGGCCCGGGTCTCCGCCGCCTCCGAGGCCGGGTCGGAGTGCCGCACGATGGTGGAGCCCACCGCGATGCCGATCCGCCCCTGCTCGGAGATGTCCGCGGTGCGGATCAGGATCGCGGTGTCCATGACCCGCTCCCCCGCCGCGTCCCGGCCGATCAGCGCGGCCACTCCGCTGTAGTAGCCACGCCCGCCCGGCTCGTACCGGTGGATGATCCGGCAGGCGCTCTCCACCGGGCTGCCCGTCACGGTGGGCGCGAACATCGTCTCGCGCAGGATGTCCCGCACGTCGCGATCGGTCCGGCCCTCGATCAGGTACTCGGTGTGCGCGAGCCGGGCCATCTCCTTGAGGTAGGGACCCACCGCCCGGCCGCCGTCCGGACAGATCCGGGCCATCATCTTGAGTTCCTCGTCGAGCACCATGTAGAGCTCGTCGGTCTCCTTGCGGTCCGCCAGGAACTCCAGCACGCCGGCGAGGGTCGGCCCGGACGGCGGGTAGCGGTAGGTGCCGCTGATCGGGTTCATCACCGCGGTGCCGTCGCGGAGGCTGACGTGCCGCTCCGGCGAGGCGCCGACCAGGGTCCGCTCCCCGGTGTGCACCAGGAAGGTCCAGTAGGCGCCGCTCTCCCGCTCCAGCAGCCGGCGGAACAGCGCCGGCGCGCTCAGCGGCCCGAAGTCGGTGATGTCGGCGACGAAGGTGCGCTTGATGACGAAGTTCGCGCCCTCGCCGGTGCCGATCATCTCCTTGACGATCCGGCCCACGACCTCGCCGTAGGCCTCGTCGTCGACGTCGAAGGCACCGCCGGCCAGCGGGGTCGGCACGTCCGGGATCCGGGCCAGCGCCCGCTCCAGCGGCAGCCGCTGCTGGCCGGTGACGGTCATCGCCACCAGCGGGGTCCCGTCGTCGGCGGCCTCGAAGCCGCGCTCGGCGAGCTGCCGGTAGGGGACCACCACGAGCACCTCGTGCCGGTCCCCGACGATCGGCGCCGCGGCGGCGGCCGCCTCCGCACCGGGCAGCGGGATCTCGGCCAGCGTGGCGGGCAGCGTGACCGAGCCGGTCAGCACCTCCACCACCGGACCGGTGTCCCCGGCCGCACCGGGCCGGTGCAGCAGCGCGAAGGCCTCCGGCCGGCCGGCCAGCACCTCGGCGAGCAGGTCGGGACCGCTGTCGGAACCGCTGTCGGGCCCGGGGGTCCCGGGCAGGTCGCGGGTCATCCGAACAGCCCCTTGACGGTGGTGACCCGGGCACACCGCTCGGCGGCGTACTTCAGCGCGGACCGGTGGTACTCGGCGGAGAAGTCCGCCGTGGCGTCGGCGACGAGGAACACCTGGATGTCGTTGGTGAAGGCCTCGATCGCGGTGGCCAGCACGCCCACATGGGCGTAGACGCCGCACAGCACGAGCTGGTCGCGGCGGGTGTCGCGCATCCGCTCCAGCAGGTCGGTCCGGAAGAAGGCGCTGTAGCGCCACTTGGTGAGCAGCCAGTCCTGCGGGGCCGGCGCCAGCGCGTCGACCACCTGGCGGTCCTCCGGGGCGGGGCGCATGCCGGGGCCCCAGAAGTCCTTGAGGAGGCCGCGCTGCTCGTCGGTCATGCCGCCCGGCTGGGCGGTGTAGGCGACCGGGACGCCCAGGCCGGCACAGCGGTCGCGCAACCGCGCCGCGTTGCCGACGAGTTCGTTCCTGGTGCTCTCGGGGATGGACTCTAGGAAGTACCGCTGCATGTCGTGGACGAGGAGGACCGCGCGGTCCGCCTCGGCGGTCCAGGACACGGTGGCCGGCGGCAGCTCGCCCTCGGCCGGTAACGGGTACGACTGGATGGGGGGTATGCCGGTCATGGCTCCGGTTCTTTGCTTGATGCGCGGGCGTGGTGGGGCGCGCAGAGCGGGGCGGAGGATGTGGCGCGAAGGACGTGGCCCGGGGACGGCCGACCGGTCAGACGGTCCAGGCCGACACCACGGCGACGGCCTGGGCCGGGTTGAGCCGGGGGTCGCAGCACGAGGTGTACCGGTCGCCGACGGAGCCGAGGTCGGCCTCGGTCGAGGCGCACTCGGTCACGTCGTCCGGAGTGGTCTCCAGGTGCAGCCCGCCGGCCACGCCGCCCGCGCCGCGCACGGCCTCGACGAACCGCGACACCTCCAGCGCCACCGTCTCCACCAGGCGCGTCTTGTACCCGCCGGGCGCCGTGACGGTGTTGCCGTGCACCGGGTCGCTGAGCCAGACCACGGGGTGGCCCGCACCGCGGACCGCGTCGACGAGCTTCGGCAGCCGGTCCGCCACGTTCTCGGCGCCCATCCGCGCGATGAGCGTGAGCCGGCCCGGATCGCGCCACGGGTCGAGCTTCTCGCACAGCGCGAGCAGCTCGTCGGGCTCCATGCCGGGGCCGACCTTGCACGCCACCGGGTTGGCCACCTGCGACAGCAGTGCGACGTGGGCGCCCTCGACCTGACGGGTGCGCTCGCCGATCCACGGCCAGTGGGTGGAACCGAGGAACAGCCGGCCCTTGTCGTCGACGCGCAGCATCGGCGTCTCGTAGTCGAGCAGCAGTGCCTCGTGGCTGGTCCACACAAGGGGTTCGACCACGTCGCGGCCGGCCGCCCGGTCGCGCCAGCCGAGGTGCTCGACGATGTCACCGGCCGCCATGTAGCCGGTGAGGATGCGCAGCGGATCGGGCCGGCGGATCTCCGGGTCCGGCTCCGGTCCATTCACCATGTGCCCACGGAAAACCGGAAGTTCGACCCCGTCGATGACTTCGGTGGGCTTGGAACGGGGCTTGGCGAACTGCCCCGCGATACGGCCCGCGCGGAGGACCGGCTTTCCGGTCCGCAGACCGAGGGTCCCCGCGAGCAGGTCGAGCAGCGCGGACTTCCGCGCCACATGTTGACGTGTGCATTCCTGCGGATCCTCGGCGCAGTCCCCGGACTGCAGCACGAGCGCCTCTCCGAGCGCGACTTTTCCCAGCAGGGTTCGCAAGGTCGCAAGGTCGTCCGGCTGGACCAGGGCAGGGCGAGAGGCCAGTGCCTCGCCCACCCGATTGACCTGGGGTAGGTCGCTCCATTCGGGTTGCTGCAACGCCCCGCGGATACGAATCTCCCGTATAACGTCTTCCACGACGTACTCCGATCCGGCGGTCTATTTATTGATTTCTCAGGTGGGTATTCCGGTCCGCTTGATCTCGGGGACCGGAATACCCAGGGCACGCAGCTGCTGGAACGGATTCATGAACTCCCGCTGCAGCGTGATCCGCCCGTTCTCCAGTTCGAACGAGTGGATGAAGTGGTTCTCGTACCAGCCCTCGGGATAATCGCCGAAGAGGATCTTCCCGCGGCCGTCGCACTCGACCCAGAAGCGGTTCGGATCCTGGGTCTCGAAGATCTCGACGTTGTACCACTCCCAGTCCGGGAAGCACTTGAGCGACCAGACGGCGTGCTCGCCGAGGCGGTCCCGGCCGTGCGTGGCCACCGGGGAACCGGTGTCGGTGGTCCACAGGCCGCCCACGCCGTCCTCGGTGAAGAGCTCGTGCCGACGCAGCCGGTCCTGGCCGAGGGTCTTCATGTACCGCTCGACGACGGCCCGGTTGAGGCGGCGCAGCTCGGCCTCGTCGGTGAATCCCTGCGGGCTGACGGATTCAGGCACGGTGGTATCCCCTGTTTGTTATTCGGACGAGTGAATGAGCAAGCAAGCGATCTTGTTTGAATCCTGCCTCACCGGCAGATGTTTCCGCAACAGCGGCTTATGAACTAACTGTGAAGGTTCGGACCCGGCGGGCCCGCCCCGGGCATGGCCGAAAACCGTCCGGGGATAAAAAAACGGTTGTTCTTCAGCCGCACTTTTGAAAGCAGTGGGGCCAATGTTTTCGGAATCCTTTGTTCCGTTGCCGGGCGCCCGCGCCGGGGTACGGCGGCGCGGGCGCGATCCGGGCACGGTCCGGGCGGGGTCCGGCGAGTATCGGCCAACCGGACGTCCGGTCAGCCCACGGGCACGGCGGGCTCCTCCCGGCGGCTCGTGAGGTGCCCCCGGAGCGTGAAGCCGGGGGCGGCGGCCTCGACCGGGTTCAGCGACACCCCCCGGTCCAGCAGCTGCCGGGCCGCGAGGTGGTCGGTGGGCCGGTTGACCGACTCCACCGCCTGCAGCTCGCCGCCCCGGAACAGCAGGACCGAGAACGCGTCCGGGTCCTCGCCGACCACCACCTCCGTGTCGTGGCCCTCGTCCAGGCCGGCGATCTGCACGGTCGTCGCGAACTGGTCGCTCCAGAACCACGGCAGCTCGCGGTAGCCCCGGCTCTCGCCGGTCAGCCGCGCGGCCACCAGTTCGGCGTGCCCCACCGCGTTCTGCACGGACTCCAGCCGCAGCCGGTTGCCCGAGCGCACCTGCGGGAACGCCGCGCAGTCGCCGATCGCCGAGATGTGCGGATCACTGGTCAGCAGGTGGGCGTCGACGACGATGCCGCCGCTCACCCGCAGCCCGGCCGCGGCCGCGAGACCGGTGCGCGGGATCACCCCGATCCCCGCCAGCACCAGGTCGGCCGGCAGCCGGGCACCGTCGGCCAGCTCCACCGCCGTGACCGCGCCCCGCTCGTCGCCGTGCAGGGCGGCGACCCCCTGGCCGAAGACCAGCCGGGAGCCCTCCCGCCGGTGCAGCCGGGTGAAGTGCTCGGCCGTGCGGGCCGAGACCACCCTGGCCAGCGGGCGGTCCAGTGCCTCGACCACCGTCACCTCGCACCCCGCGTTGCGGGCCGCCGCGGCGAACTCCAGGCCGATGAACCCGGCCCCGACCACCACCGCGTTCCTGGCCGCCCCGAGCGAGGTGCGCAGCGCGGCGGCGTCCTGCGCGGTGCGCAGGGTGTGCACGCCGCGCAGTCCGGCCCCCGGCACGCCGAGCGTCCGCGGGGTCGCCCCGGTGGCCAGCACCAGGTGGCCGTACTCGTAGACCGAGCCGTCGGCCAGCCGGACCGTGCGGGCGGCCGGGTCGACCGCCGTCACCGACCCCGCGACCAGTTCGATCGACTGCCGCGCGTAGTAGCTCACCGGCCGCAGCCAGAGCTGTGCCTCGTCCGCCTCCCCCTTGAGGTAGGCCTTGGACAGGGGCGGTTTTTCGTAGGGGAGTTCGTCCTCGGCGTCGATGAGGACCAGCCGTCCGCGGTAGCCGTGCTCACGCAGCGAGGCCGCCGTCTGGTAGCCGCCCTGGCCGGCACCGACGACGACGACCGAGTCGGGGTGGGATCCCTCGGCCATCACTTCTGCCGCTCGGGCAGGTGCACGATCAGGCCGTCCAGCGCCTCGGTCACCGTGAGCTGGCAGCTGAGGCGGCTGTTGGGACGGCGCGGGCAGGCGGTGAAGTCCAGCATCTCGTTCTCGTTCGGCTGGATCGGCTCCGGCTTGTCGAGCGTCGACTCGTCGACGTAGACGTGGCAGGTGGCGCACTGCAGATTCCCGCCGCACTGGGCGACGATGCCGTCGATGTCGTTGAAGACGGCCCCGCGCATGACGCTGGTGCCGGCCTGGACGTCGATCGTGCGCTCGGCCGCGTCCACGGCGACATACGTGATCTTGGGCATGACGGAACTCCTCGATGGCGCCCGGGCGCGCGCACATGGGCACGCCGACACAGGGCACCGGTCAAGTGGGTGAATGGAGGGAGGACGGCGCCGCCGGTGGTTGCCGCAGGAAACGTCGATCCTGCCAACCCGCCATCTCATACCGGCCATTCGGACACGCGAAGCCCTCGGCCAGGACACGGCAGCGCTTTTGAGCGTAGCAAAGGAGTCCGGGGCACGCCAGGATCGATCTTCGGCGCGTCCGGCGCGGCTCAGACCGACTCCCGGCCCATCCTCGGATCCGGCCGACGGTGCGTCATGAGCGGCCTGCTGACCGTGAATTCACGGAACCGGCGGGCCGCCTCGGACTGGTAGGCGTCCCGGTTCCAGACCAGGGTGAGCACCCGGTAGCAGTTCGGCGCGGCCACGTGCACCCAGGCCACCGGGACGTGCGAGTCGGTGCCCGCCAGCCGGGACATCGCCGGGATCAGGCCGATGCCCAGCCCGGTGCTGATCATGTCCTGGCTGGCCCCCGGCTCGTCGCCCTCGCAGGACAGCCTCGGGGTGAGCCCCTCGGTGGCGAACAGCCGCTCCAGCAGGGCCCGTTGCCAGTTGCCCCGGCGGGTGGTGACGAACGGCTCGTCGGCGATCTCGGCGATCGTCACGCTCTCCCGGCCGTCCAGCCAGTGCCCGCGCGGGACGGCCAGCAGCACCTCCTCCCGCAGCAGCTCGACCGAGTCCAGGTTGGCGGCGGTCAGCGGCTGCGAGGCGACGCAGAAGTCCACCTCGCCGGCCCGCAGTTGCCGGTCCATCTCCTCGACGTTCGACTGGAAGAGCCGCACCTCGGCCCCGGGGAAGGCGGCCCGGAAGCTGCCCATCAGATGGGCGACGGTCAGCAGGGTCTCGGAGGCGACGCCGACCCGGCCGAGCCCGGTCTCCCGGGCCTCGCGCAGCGCCCGGCGCCCGTCGTCGAGCTCGCTCAGCGCCCGGTCGACGTGCCGCAGGAACACCACGCCGTACTGGTTGAGCCGGATCCGCCGGCCCTGCCGGTCGAAGAGCGGCGAGCCCAGCTCGGCCTCCAGCCGGGCGATGGTGCGGCTGAGCGAGGGCTGGGCGACGTTCAGCTCCTCGGCGGCGCGGCTGATGTGCTCGAAACGGGCGACGGCCTGGAAGTGACGGAGTTGCAGCAAATCCACGGTTCACCTCTGCTCATGTCCGACGGGTTATCCATACATAGCAAAACCGGTCTTGGAAGACATAAGCAATCCTCGCCTAACGTCAGCGGCGGGGTTCGTCGCGCAGGTGGCGGGCAGCGATGCCCGCCACCTGCACACGCGAGCGAGGAACCCTCCCCTTCCCAGCGTCCGCTCCCCGCGTCCGCTTCCCCGACACCCTCATCCGTCCGCCGACCCGGAGGCCAACCGCCCCCCAGGAAGGTCGCATCATGAGCGCTGCGGATCTGGCCCGACTCCAGTTCGCGGCCACCACCAGCGTGCACTGGCTGTTCGTCATCCTCACCATGGGGCTGGTCCCCATCGTGGCGATCATGCACACCCGGGCCGCGTACACCCGCGACCTCGCCAAACGCGCGGTCCGGGAGCGCATGACTCGCTTCTGGGGCCAGCTCTACGTCATCAACTACGCGGTCGGCATCGTGACCGGCCTCGTCATGGAGTTCCAGTTCGGACTCAGCTGGAGCGGACTGAGCAAGTTCGCGGGCAATGTCTTCGGCGCGCCACTGGCCCTGGAGACCCTGATCGCCTTCTTCGCCGAGTCCACCTTCCTCGGCATGTGGATCTTCGGCTGGGGCCGGATGCGGCGCGGCATCCACGTCACGCTGATCTGGCTGGTCGCGCTGACCGCCTACCTCTCGGCGTTCTGGATCCTGGTCGCCAACGGCTTCCTCCAGCACCCGGTGGGCTACGAGGTGCGCGACGGCGTCGCCTACCTGACCGACTTCTGGGCCCTGGTCACCAACGCCAACGCCCAGGTGGCGCTCGCCCACATCGCGCTCGCCGCGCTCACCACCGGCGGCATCTTCGTGGCCGGCATCAGCGCCTGGCACTTCGCCAAGGGCACCAAGGAGACCGAGCTCTTCCGGAGCTCGCTGCGCCTGGGCGTCTGGGTGAGCATGCTCTCCTCCTTCTTCGTCATCATCGTGGGCAACCTCCAGGTCCCGGTCATCGAGAAGACCCAGCCGGTCAAGGCCGCCATTCTGAGCGGCGGCGACCTCGCCGCGGCGCAGGCCCAGGAGGTCGCCGCGCACGGTCCCGGGGACTACCTGCCCTGGACGTCCTGGGTGAAGAACTCGATGGACCTGATGACCATCCTCGGCAACACGGTCTCGACCATCACCTTCATCGCGGTCTTCCTGCTGCTGAAGGACCTGCTGGTGCGCAAGCGCTGGCTCGCCTACCTGATGACCGCGATCATCCCGCTGCCCTTCATCGCCTCCGTCGGCGGCTGGGTGGTGCGCGAGATCGGCCGCCAGCCGTGGCTCGTCTACGGCCAGTTGACCGTCGACGACGCCGTCTCGAACGTGAGCAAGGGCGCCCTGGTCGTGTCCTGCACGGTGTTCATCGCCATCTTCCTCGCCCTCGCGGTGACCAACTGGACGCTGATCACCCGCTTCGCCCGCCGCGGCCCGGACGGCGCCCAGCTCGGCGCCGGCGACCCGCTCCCGGACGATCTGCCCGGTGCGGGCGGCGCCGACGAGAAGCAGCCGGTCCCGGCCTTCTGAGCGGGCCGAGCGCTCCCGCACCGAGATGAACTCCTCTGACGTGACGGAAGGTTGGGCTAAATGAGCCTGGAGACCCTCTGGCTGGCCCTCCTCGGCCTGCTGCTCGCCGGCTACTTCGTACTGGGCGGCTACGACTACGGCGCCCAGATGCTGTCCCCGTTCCTCGGCTCCGCCGACGCGGGGCCCCGGCCGGACGCCGGTACCGGCACCGGAGCAGGTGCCGGACCCGGCACCGGCGCCGGACCGGGCGGGCGGAACGCCGCGCTCGACGCGATCGCGCCGTTCTTCCTCGGCAACGAGGTCTGGCTGGTCGCCTTCGCCGGCGTGATGTTCGGCGCCTTCCCGCACCTGGAGGGCAGCCTGCTGTCCGGCCTCTACCCGCTGATCGTGGCGATCCTGGCCGGCCTGGTGCTCGGCAACGCCGCGATCCAGCTGCGCGGCCGCTCCCGCGGCCCGCGGGCGGTCAAGGTGTGGAACGCCCTGGTGGTCCTCGGCGGCGCGCTGCCCGCCGTGTGCTGGGGCATCGTGGTCGGCCTGCTGCTGCACGGCGTGCCCCGCCGGGCCGACGGCTCCTTCCACGTCGGCGCCGGCGAGGTGTTCGGGCCGTTCGCGCTGACCTGCGGGGTGGCCACCGCCCTGCTGTTCGCCGGGCACGGCGCGGCCTTCGTCGCGCTCCGCTCGGAGCCCGGAACCGCCGCCACCGCCCGGCGCATGGGCGCCACCCTGCTCGCCGCGGCGGGCGGCGCCGGAGCCCTGGCGCTGCTGCTCTCGCTGTTCGGGGCCGGCGCCTCGATGAGCAGGACGGGGACCTCGGTGGTGCTGTTCGTCCTGGTCGTGGCGGCCATCGCGGCCGGGTGGTGGTACCTCGACCGGGGCCGCGACACGCTCGCCTTCACCGCCACCTGCCTGGCGACCGCGCTGCCGGTGCTGCTGATCGGGGCCGGCCAGTACCCCTACCTGCTGTCGGCCTCCTCCGGCGGCGGGATCACCGTCGACGACGCCGTCGCCGACGAGGCCACGCTGAAGGTGCTGATCGGGTTCGGCGTGGTGATCGTCCCGCTGATCCTGCTCTACCAGGGCTGGAGCTGGTGGGCGTTCCGCGGCCGCACCGGCCGGCGCCACCCCAGCTACTTCTGACCGACCGCCGTCGGCCGGCAGCCCACCGCGGCTGCCGGCCGGCGGCGTCCGACCGCCTGGCGGACCACGGAGGGACCACGGGATGAAGCCGGCCGAACGCCGCCTGCGGCGCGAGATCCCGGCGCTCCGGCGCCACTTGACCATGTCCACCGCACTCGCCCTGCTGGGCGCCGGGCTCGTCCTCGGCCAGGCCGAACTGCTGGCCGGCCTGCTCGCCGACGGCTTCGCCGGACGCGGCCGGTGGACCGGCCCGCTGGCCGCGCTCGGCGCCGTCCTCGCCCTGCGCGCCCTGCTGGCCTGGGCCCGGGGCGCCCTCGCCCAGCGCGCCGCCGCCGCGACCAAGCGGGACCTGCGCGACCGCCTCACCGCCCACCTGCGGGACACCCGCCCCCGGCGGCTGGCCGCCGGCCGGCACGGCGAGACCGCCACCCTGCTCACCCGCGGCCTCGACGCCCTGGACCCCTACCTCACGGGCTACCTGCCCACCATGGCCGCCACCGCCGTGGTCCCGCTGGTGGTGGTCGTCCGGCTCGGCCTCGCCGACTGGACCTCCGGGCTGATCGTGGTGATCACCCTTCCGCTGATCCCGGTGTTCGGCGCGCTCGTCGGCCTGCACACCGCCCAGCGCACCGCCCGGCAGTGGCGGCTGCTGGCCCGGCTGGGCGGCCACTTCCTGGACGTCGTCGCCGGGCTGCCCACCCTGCGCGCGTTCGGCCGCGAGCGGCACCAGACCCGGGTGGTGCGGGAGATGGCCGACGCGCACCGGCGCGCCACCATGCGCACCCTGCGGGTCGCCTTCCTCTCCTCCCTCGTCCTGGAGACCGTCGCCACCCTGTCGGTGGCACTGGTCGCCGTCCCGGTCGGCCTGCGGCTGCTGGACGGCGCGCTCGACCTGCGCACCGCCCTGGTCGTGCTCTTCCTCGCGCCGGAGGCCTATCTGCCGCTGCGCGCGGCGGGCGCGGCCTTCCACGACAGCGCCGAGGGCATCGCGGTGGCCGAGCGGGTGTTCACGCTCCTGGACGACGCGGACGGCGCAGGCGCCACGGACGGCGCCGGCGGCAGCGACAGCACGGGCGACACCGACGGCGCAGCCGACGCGGACCCCGCCACCGCACCGACCGCCCGGCTCCTGGTCAAGGCCCCGGCCCAGGCCCCGGCCCCGGTCCCCGAGGCCCGCACCGCGCGGCTGCGCCTCGACGGCGTCACCGTCCACCACCCCGACCGCGCCGAACCCGCCCTCGCCGAGGTCTCGCTCACCGTCCACCCCGGCGAGCACCTGGCCCTGGTCGGCCCGAGCGGCGCCGGCAAGTCCACCCTGCTCGCCCTCCTCCTCGGCTTCGTCACCCCCGGCGCGGGCCGGGTCCTGGTCGACGGCACCGACCTCGCCGCGCTCGACCCCGACGCCTGGCTGGCCCAGGTGGCGTGGGTCCCGCAGCGCCCGCACCTGTTCGCCACCTCCGTCGCCGACAACATCCGCCTCGGCCGCCCGGACGCCACCGACGCCGAGGTCCGGGCCGCCGCCCGGGCCGCCTGTGCCGACGGCTTCATAGCGGCACTGCCGCAGGGGTACGACACCGTCCTCGGCGAGCACGGCGCCGGACTCTCCGCCGGCCAGCGCCAGCGCACCGCCCTGGCCCGCGCCTTCCTCAAGGACGCGCCCGTCCTGCTGCTCGACGAGCCCACCGCCCACCTGGACCCGGAGAGCGAGGCCGCCGTCACCCGGGCCACCGCCGAGCTGATGCGCGGGCGCACCGCGATCGTGGTCGCCCACCGGACCGGCCTGCTGCCGCACGCCGACCGGATCCTCACCGTCCGGGCCGGGACCGTCGGCCCCGCCCCGGCCCGCCCGGCCGCCGCGGACCTCACCGGGCTGGTCCGCTCATGACTCGCCCCTCCCCCTCGGCCACCGTCCCCGCGACCGGCCTCCCCGCGCCCCGACCGCTCGCCCCCGGAGCTCCGATGCCCGACCCCACCGCCCCCGGCTCCCACCCCACCCTCCGACTGCTGCGCCAACTGCTGCCGCACTGGCGCCGGCTGCTGCCCGCCGTGCTCGCCGCCGCCGGCAGCGAACTCAGCGGCGCCGCACTGATGGCCACCGCCGCCTGGCTGATCACCCGCGCCGCCGAACAGCCGCCGATCGCCGCCGTCGCCGTCGCGATCGTCGCCGTCCGCGCCCTCGCCCTCGGCCGGGGCACCCTGCGCTACGCCGACCGGCTGCTCGGGCACGACGGTGTGCTGCGCGCCGTAGCCGACTTCCGCGCCCGGGTGTACGAGGCGCTCGTCCCGCTCGCTCCGGCCGGCACCCCCGCCTTCCGCGGCGGCGACCTGCTGACCCGGCTGGTCGACGACGTCGACGCCGCACAGGACCTGCTGCTGCGGGTGCTGATCCCGGTCACCGCCGCCGTCCTGGTCGCCGCGGCCGCCGCCGGCACCGCACTGGTGCTGCTCCCGACGGCCGGACTGCTGCTCGGCCTGCTGCTGGTTCTCGCCGGGCTCGTGGTGCCCGCCCTGGTGCTCACGCTGTCCCACCGGGACGGCCGCGCCGAGAAGACCGCGCGCGCCGAACTCGCCGCGCTCACCGTCGACCTGACCCGGGGCGCGGCCGACCTCGCCGCGTACGGCGCCCGGGGCCGCGCGCACGCCCGGACCTCGGCGGCCACCGCCCGGATCGCCGCCCTGGAGGAGCGCCGGGCGCTCACCACCTCGCTCGCCTCCGCCGTGGTCCTGCTGCTCCAGGCGGCGGCCACGGTCGGGGTCACCTGGCTCGGCCTGCGCGCGCACGCCGAGGGCCGGCTGCCCGCCGTGTGGCTCACCGTCCTCGCGGTGCTCGCCCTGGTCTCCTTCGACGCCCTGGCCGGCCTGCCCACCGCCGCCCGCCGGCTGGCCGACGTCTGGGCCTCCGCCCGCCGGCTCGCCGACCTGATGGACACCCCGGCCCCGGTCACCGACCCGGCCGACCCGGCCCCGCTCCCCCTCGACGGACCGCTCGGCGTGGAGATCACCGGCCTGCGGGTGCGCCACCGCCCCGACGGCCCGGCCGTCCTGGACGGCGTGAGCCTGCGGCTGCCGCCCGGCCGCCGGGTCGCGCTGGTCGGCGCCAGCGGCTCCGGCAAGTCCACCCTGATCGCGGCGCTGATGCGCTTCCTCCCGTACGAGGGCGGCAGCATCCGCGTCGGCGGGCGGGAACTGCGGGACTGCGCGGGCGCCGACGTCCGCCGGGCGATCACCGGCATGACCCAGGACGCCCATGTCTTCCACACCACCATCCGGGCCAATCTGCGGCTGGCCCGCCCCGACGCCACCGACGAGGAGCTCCGCGACGCGGCCCGCCGGGCCCGGCTGCTCGACTGGATCGACTCCCTCCCCGAGGGCTGGGAGACCATGCTCGGCGGGGACGGCGCCACCGTCTCCGGCGGTCAGCGCCGCCGGCTGCTGCTCGCCCGCGCCCTGCTCGCGGACCCGCCGGTGCTGGTCCTGGACGAGCCGACCGAGGGACTCGACCCGGACACCGCCGCCGCCGTCCTCGCCGACGTCCTCGACGCGACCCGCGGCCGCACCACGCTGCTGGTCACCCACGACCACGCCGCCCTGGACGCCGTCGACGAGGTGCTGACCCTCGCCGCGGGCCGGCTCGTGCCGGCAGGCGCACCGGCCGCGGCCGTGTCCTGACCCGCCCCGCCCGCCGGGGGGCGGGTGGGGTGCCACCGACGGCACCCGGCTCCCGCACGTCCCCGGGCACCGCGCACCCGGGTCGGCTGCGCTCCGGCCGGTCACAGGCTCCGGGCGGCGATGTCGCCGTAGGAGGTGGTGGCCCGGATGTCGAGGGCCGTGGCGCCGTCGTTGCGCAGGCTGTTGCTGATCCGGCCGTGGCCGGTGCCGGCGTCCAGGGCGGCGGAGACCCCGGCCGCGGCGGCCACCTCGATGTCGCCGGACTCGGTGCGGAGCACCACCGCGCCGCGCAGCGCCTCGGCGATCCGGATGGCGCCCCGGGAGGTGCTGATCTCGGCCGGGCCGTTGAGCCGGCCGACCTCGACGTCGCCGTCGACCGCGGTCAGCCGCACGCTGTCGGCCTCGTCGATCTTGATCCGGCGGTAGGCGCCCTGGACGACGACGTCACCCAGGCGGCCGACGGCCCGGAGCTCGGTGCTCTCGGAGGTCACCTCGATCCGGGAGCCGACGGGCACCTGGAGGGTGACCTCCACGGCGCCGGCGCCGACCAGCCGGCCGCCGGGCACGGTGTTGATCCGCAGGACGCCGTCCTGGAAGCCGACGGCGGTCTGCTCGGCGGTGCGGATGTCGCGGCCGCGGCCGGACTCGGCCGGCCGCACCTCGACGGTGGCGTCGGCACGGTCGGCGGCGATCACCTGGACCCGCCCGGCCGGCAGGTCGACGACGGCGGTGATCGGGGCGGTGGTGGCGAACTTCTCCATGATGCTGCTCTCCTGCGGTGTCTCGCTGCTGTTTTCTGACATCACGAACGCTACGTTGCGTTCGCATATCCATCAATAGCCTTGTTGCGCAAAAGTGGCATCACCGCAGGCCAGAGACCGAATATCGTTGCAACGGATCCACTTTCAACGCAACGTCAGCACCGTAGGTCGTTGCATTGACGGTGCATGAACGCTATGCTGCGCAGGCCGGGGACCACACGAAGGGAGACCGCGGTGCCGGGAGGCAGACTCACCCAGCAGGAACGCCAGCAGATCGCACTCGGGGTGGCCGACGGCCTCGCCTACGCGGAGATCGCCAGGCGCCTCGACCGCCCCACCTCGACGGTCACCCGCGAGGTGATGCGCAACGGCGGCCCCGCCGCCTACCGCGCCGACGTGGCCCACCGCGCCACCGAGCGCCGCGCCCACCGGAGCCGGCAGGCCGCCCCCCGCGGGCCGCAGCCGCCCGAGCCGACCGCCCACGGGCGCGACCCGGAGGCCGTGCGCGCGTACGAGGAGGTGTTCACCACCCTGGTGATGCAACAGGGCCTGCCCAGGATGATGGCCCGGGTCCTGACCTGCGTGTTCACCACCGACGAGGGCAGCGTCACCGCAGCCGAACTGGTCCGGCGCCTCCAGGTGAGCCCGGCGTCCGTCTCCAAGGCGATCGCCTTCCTGGAGGCCCAGGGCCTCGTCCGCCGCGAACGCGACGAGCGCCGCCGCGAGCGCTACGTCGTCGACGGCGACGTCTGGTACCAGTCGATGATCGCCGCCGCCCAGGCCCACGCCCGGTTCGCCGAGACCGCCCGGGAGGGCGTCGGCGTCCTCGGCACCGGCACCCCGGCGGCCGTTCGTCTGGAGAACATCGCGCGCTTCATGGACTTCGTCGGCGAGAGCATCAGCCGCTCCGCCGAACAGGCCCGCGACATCCTCCACACCGGCGCGAACCCGGCCTCGGTCCCGGCTTCGTACCCGACCGATCCGGACGATGGGATTTGACGCTCGTCTGACAAGGTGAAACACCGTCACCTGCCCTCGCGCCGCCCGGCCGTGCGACGAACGGTCGGATCAACTGTCCGGTATGCGTATTCCCTTCCGGACCGGGCGGATCGCCTCGGTTCTCGCCCTCCTAGGAGGAACCCTCCTGGGCAGCGGCCTGATCGCCCCACCGGCGCAGGCCGCGATCTCCTTCACCAAGAGCGTGGACAAGGCGACCGTCTCCCCGGGGGAGAACGTCACCTACACCCTCCGGTACACGTGTTCGATCAATGAATGCACCGGCGGCCAGATCCTCGACACCCTGCCCGCGAACATGCAGTTCGTCGGCTGGACCCCCGACCCCTCCTCGGTCGACCAGGCCGCCTCCACCGTGCCCGCGACGGGCGCGATGGGCGGCACGATGGACATCAAGCTGCAGAACCTCAGCCCCGGCACCACCGCCACCATCACGGTGGTCATGAAGTACCCCAACTTCACCACCCCCAACGGCACCACCTCCACCAACTCGGCCACCATGAGCGCCACCGGTGAGACCTCGCAGAACGCGAGCGCCAACACCAGGGCCGAGGTCCAGCCGCAGTACACGGTGACCAAGGGCATCCAGACCAGCAGCCAGGACGGGCGCACCGTCACCTACCAGTTCAGCCCCTGCGCCACCGACAACGTGCCCAACGTCGACCTGGACACCAGCCGCCTGCTCGACACCCTGCCGCCCGGCGCGGTGGTCGACCCCGGCCGCTCGCCCGGCTGGACCCAGGTCGCCCCCGGCCCCAACACCTGGGGCTACGACATCGGCCCGTTCGTCTCCGGCAACGGCCGCGGCGGCTGCCGCAACCCCGGCGCGCTGGTCGTGTACTACCCGGAGGCCGACTTCCCCAACGGCACCACCTCCACCAACAACGTGGACCTGCTGGGCGACCCGCTCGGCGCCGACCCCGAGACCACGCTGGACTCCTCCTCCGCCACCACCGGCCAGTTCCAGCCCCCGGCCACCGGCGTGGCGGTCACCGCCAGCAAGGTGTGGCGCGACACCGTCACCTCCGGCGACCTCAACAGCTTCAGCCTGTCGGCCACCAACACCTCGGGCCCGGCCACCAGCCTGACCATCACCGACCCGGGCGCCGGCACCACCGAGGGCCTCTACAACTGGATCTTCCCCCAGTCCCTCCAGCTGGAGGCCTGGAACCCCACCAGCATCCAGCTGACCCTCCAGTACCGGCTCAACGGTGACCCGACCTGGCTGACCTTCAGCCCCGGCACCGCGCTCAACGGCGCCACCTCCCGCCGGATCACCTTCGCGGAGGGCGCCGGCGACCCCGCCAACGACATCCTCGGCATCCCCGCCGGCCGCTGGCTCGACGGCCTCCAGTTCGTCTGGAACGGCCCCATCCCCACCGGCTGGAGCCCGGGCAACGCGGTGCAGCTGGTCACCCAGGTCGCCACCCCCGGCCACGACGGGCGCGCCGCCCCCGTCCCGCTGACCAACTGTGTCGACACCTCCGCGACCGACGGCACCAACAACGCCAACGCCAACGCCTGCGCCAGCACCACCATCACCGAGGCGACCAACCTCGGCGCGGCCAAGACCACCGTCGCCGGTGAGCTGTCCGCCCCCGGCGGCAAGGCCACCTTCCAGGTCATCCCCTACAACCGCAGCGCCCGTGACCTGGACCGCCCGCTCGTCCTGCTCGACCTGCTGCCGCCCGGCGTCGTCTACATCGAGGGCTCCGCCCGGCCGGACCCGAACTACCCGGACGCCAAGGCCCCCGAGTCGATCACCGTCACCCCCGGCCCCGACGGCCGCCAGCTGCTGAGGATGCAGTGGCCGGCCGGCGCGCCCGACTCGACCTATCTGCACGACCCGCTGGCCTACCGGATGCTCTTCGACGTCCAGGTCGCCAGCAGCATCCGCTCCGGTGAGCTGACCAACGACGTCTACGTCACCGTCGACCAGCCGACCAACCCGGTCGCCTGCATGTTCTCCGGCTCCGACAGCGGCAGCACCCCGGACGTGCTCGACCTCAACGGGAACGGCAACACCACCGAGCTGCTCTGCCACGCCTCCTCCAAGATCCAGGTGGACGTGCCGAGCGTGCTGCGCTCGTTCAAGGAGGTGAAGGGCGACCTCGACTCCGACTACCTGAGCATCGGCACCGCCACCCCCGGTGGTCGCATCTCCTACCGGATGACCGTCCGCAACGACTCGCCGGACCCGGTCACCAACTTCATCGCCTACGACAGGCTGCCCACCCCCGGCGACAACTACGTCCTCACCCAGGACGCGCAGCGCGGCAGCACCTGGACGCCGTCGCTGAGCGAGCCGATCGTCAGCAGCGACCCGAGCGTGGTGATCGAGTACACCACCGACCCCAACCCCTGTGTCGAGAGCGTGCTCGTCGACCGGACCGGCTGCAACGCGAACGCGGTCTGGAGCACCACCTTCCCCGCCCCGGGGACGGCGACCTGGTTCCGCATCCACCGTGCCGGCGCCATGGCCGCGGGGGAGTCGTTCACCCTGACCTGGCCGATGATCGCCCCGTTCGACGCTCCGGACACCGAGTACGCGTGGAACAGCTTCGCCTACACCGCCACCGACAACGAGGGCCGGCAGCTGCTGCCCGCCGAGCCGGCCAAGGTCGGCGTCGCGGTGAAGCGGGTCACCGAGCCGAACAACGCGATCGGTGACTTCGTCTGGGTCGACAAGGACGGCTCCGGCGTCCAGAAGCCGGGCGACACCGGCGTCGCGGGCGTCAAGGTCAACCTGCTGGACGCGAACGGCCAGCCGGTGCGCAACAAGGACGGCCAGCCGGTCACGACCACCACCGACGCCAACGGCCTCTACCTGTTCGACAACCTGCCCGACGGCACCTACCAGGTGCAGTTCGACCTGACCACGCTCCCGCAGGGCGCCAAGGTCACCAGCCGGGCCTCCGGCACCGACCCCACCAAGGACTCC
>NZ_LGDO01000423.1:0-255 GCF_001279805.1 Streptomyces sp. XY431 | reverse complement strand
GTGTGCCCGCCGGGCGTTCACGGCCGGGGCGGGCAGCCCGGTTGCCCCTTCAGGCAGAAAGGCGGCCGAACGGAACCCGGCCGGGCCGAGTCGACGGGTCGTCGTGCAAGATGGGGCCCCGGGATCGGATTGGTACAGACCACAGCAGGGTCACTGCGACAGGACTCCACCCCCGGCCAGTAGTTGGACTCGTGGCACACGGACCTCCGCCGCGGAGGGTGCCGAGGGGAGCAGTGGATGGAACTGGCGGGGGTG
>NZ_LGDO01000422.1:0-256 GCF_001279805.1 Streptomyces sp. XY431 | reverse complement strand
GGTCGGGTATGTCGTGCCCACCCCCGGCAGCGAACTCGACACCGCCGAGATCCGGGCCGAGGTCGCTGCGTTCCTGCCGGAGTACATGGTCCCGGCGGCCGTGGTCGTCCTCGACGCGATCCCATTGACGGTGAACGGGAAGCTGGACCGCAGGGCGCTGCCGGCGCCGGAGTTCGGGTCGGCCGGTGAGGGTCGTGCTCCGGCGACGCCGCAGGAGGAGGTCCTGTGCGGTGTGTTCGCGGAGGTGCTGGGCCTC
>NZ_LGDO01000421.1:0-262 GCF_001279805.1 Streptomyces sp. XY431 | reverse complement strand
GCCGAGGGTACGGCGGGCGGGGCGGACGGAGGTGGTCATGGGCGTGCTCCTCGGGTGCGGCGGGCGGCGGTGGTGCGGGCTCACGGACGGGCGGCCGTCAGGGGCGCGCGGCCGGGGCCGGGCAGGCCAGGGCGGGGGTGAGGGCCGGGGCGGGGGCGAAGGGGCCGAGGGTACGGCGGGCGGGGCGGACGGAGGTGGTCATGGGCGTGCTCCTCGGGTGCGGCGGGCGGCGGTGGTGCGGGCTCACGGACGGGCGGCCGTC
>NZ_LGDO01000420.1:0-269 GCF_001279805.1 Streptomyces sp. XY431 | reverse complement strand
CCACCGGCCACCGCGTCTTCGTCGAGACCAGCCCGCACCCCGTCCTCACCGGCCCCGTCACCCAGGCCGCCGAGAACACCGGCACCGAAGGCGTCCGCGCGATCGGCACCCTGCGCCGCGGCGAAGGCGGCCAACTCCGCCTCCTCCACAGCCTCGCCGAAGCCCACACCGCCGGCCTCACCGTCGACTGGACCCCCTGGACCCGCACCGGCCACCTCACCGACCTCCCCACCTACGCCTTCCAACACCGCCGCCACTGGCTGCCCGCG
>NZ_LGDO01000419.1:0-270 GCF_001279805.1 Streptomyces sp. XY431 | reverse complement strand
CTACGGGCTGTTGCGCTATCTGAACCCGCAGACCGCCGCGCGCCTGGGAGAGTTGGAGGAGAAGGCCGGCGCGGAGATCGTCTTCAACTACCTCGGCCGGTTCGCGGGCAATGACGGGACGGACCCGTGGTCCCCGGCGCCGGAGTCGGCGGACCCCGGTCCCGATGCCGGGGCTCCGATGGGGCACGCGCTGACGATCAACGCGATGACCGAGGACCGTGCCGACGGTCCGCACCTGGTGGTGAGCGTGTCCTGGCCCGGCGCGCTGTT
>NZ_LGDO01000418.1:0-270 GCF_001279805.1 Streptomyces sp. XY431 | reverse complement strand
CCGGTCGCCGTTGAAGTCGCCTCCGAGCCATTGGGTGGAGTCGAGCCAGCCGCCGGCGTTGGTGGCCCAGTGACTGCGGGTGAAGCCGGTGCCGGTGGAGAGGCTCACTGTCAGTGTGTTGGTGCCGCCGTTGTTCCAGATTGCGGCGATGTCGTCCTTGCCGTCGGCGTTGAAGTCTCCGTCGACCCATTTGGCTGCGTCGATCCAGCCGCCGTCGAGGTCGCTCCACTGGGTCCATCCGGGGAAGCGTGAGCCGTCGGACAGGAAGAC
>NZ_LGDO01000417.1:0-272 GCF_001279805.1 Streptomyces sp. XY431 | reverse complement strand
TGCTACTGAGTAGCGGGGACAGGATTTGAACCTGCGACCTCTGGGTTATGAGCCCAGCGAGCTACCGAGCTGCTCCACCCCGCGTCGGTGAACACGACCTTACGGCACCGGGTGAGTGAAAAGCGAATCGCTTTCGATTGGGGATGCGCGGGGGTCGGTTTTTGTTGCGGGAACGGCTTCGGGAACGGCGAAGGCCCGGAGGACGTATCCTCCGGGCCTTCGTTGCTACTGAGTAGCGGGGACAGGATTTGAACCTGCGACCTCTGGGTTAT
>NZ_LGDO01000416.1:0-272 GCF_001279805.1 Streptomyces sp. XY431 | reverse complement strand
GGGCAGTTCGGCCACCAGGCCGGCCAGGTGAACGGTCAGAGCCGCCACCGTGTCGACGTCCCACACCAGGGTCGGCTCCACGGTCACACCCAGGTTGTCCTCGATGTCCCCGCACAACGCGAAGGCGTACACCGACTCCAACCCGTACTCGGCGAGCGAGACACCCGGATCGATCTCCCCCACCGGCGTCTCCAGGTAGTAGGACACCCGCTCCATCAACCACCGCTCGATGTCCTCGTCCGACACCCGCACACCCACTCCCCTGTCAGTCA
>NZ_LGDO01000415.1:0-273 GCF_001279805.1 Streptomyces sp. XY431 | reverse complement strand
CGGGTGCTGGCCGCGGTGAGCGGTCGTGAGGACGTGGTGTTCGGAACGGTGCTGTTCGGCCGGATGAACGCGGGCGCCGGTTCGGACCGGGTGCCGGGTCTGTTCATGAACACCCTGCCGGTGCGGGTGCGGTTGGACTCGCAGAGCGCGGGTGAGGCGCTGGACGGCATGCGGGGCCAGTTGGCCGAGCTGCTGGTGCACGAGCACGCGCCGCTGTCGCTGGCGCAGCAGGCGAGCGGGATGACGGGCGGCAGCCCGCTGTTCACCTCGATC
>NZ_LGDO01000414.1:0-276 GCF_001279805.1 Streptomyces sp. XY431 | reverse complement strand
CCCCTGCCTCTCCCTCGGAGGTTTCTCATGCGTGCCTTCAGCCCGCCCGACTGGTCCGCCGCCCGTGAGGAGCTGCGCACCGCGCTCGTCCTCTCCTCCTGGCCGGACGACCTCGTCGCGGACGCCGAACTCGCCCTCCACGAGCTGTACGTCAACGCCTGGCGCCACGCGGGCTGCCAGGCGCCGACCGTCGTGGTCGTCCTCCTGCCCACCCGCACCCTGCGCGTGTCCGTCGCCGACGACAGCCCCACCCTCCCCGAACCCCGCATCTCCGCC
>NZ_LGDO01000413.1:0-51556 GCF_001279805.1 Streptomyces sp. XY431 | reverse complement strand
CGGCCAGGCACCCGCCGCCACCCCCGCCAGCACCGCCACCGGCGGCACCAGGTACACCAGTGTCAGCCCCAGCACCGTCCCCAGCAGCAGCACCGGAGAATGCCGCAGCTGGGCGTACGCGCTGCGCGACACCATCCGCCACAGCTGCGCCAGCCGCGGGTACGGGCGCACGCTGTCCACCTGCTCGGCCAGGCCCAGCCAGGTCCGGCCCCCGGTGGCCTTCACCGCCCGGGCGAGGGAGACGTCGTCGATGACCGCGCCCCGGATCGCCGCCACCCCGCCCGCCCGCTCCAGCGCCTCCCGCCGCACCAGCGAGCAGCCGCCGGCCGCCGCCGCCGTCCGGGAACCGGGCCGGTTGCTCCACCGGAACGGGTAGAGCTGGGCGAAGAAGTACACGAAGGCCGGCACGATCAGCCGCTCCCACCCCGTCTCCACCCGCAGCTGGGCCATCTGCGACACCAGGTCCAGCCGGTTCGCCTCCGCCGCCGCCACCAGCTCGGCCAGCGAGTCCGGCCCGTGCGCGATGTCCGCGTCCGTCAGCAGCAGGTACTCGGCGTCCGCCCCCGCCAGCTCCACCCCGTGCCGCACCGCCCACAGCTTGCCCGTCCAGCCCGGCGGCAGCGGGGGAGGGGAAGCCACCGTCAGCTCCAGGCCCCCCGGGGCGGCGAGCGAACGCGCCAGCGCACCGGTGCCGTCCGTGCTGTGGTCGTCCACCAGCACCACCCGCGCCCGCCCCGGGTACTTCTGCGCCAGCAGGCTCGGCAGGGACAGCGGCAGCACCTCGGCCTCGTCCCGGGCCGGCACCACCACCGCCACCTGCGGCCACCGCACGGGCGGACGGCGCGGCGGCAGACGGACATCGGTACGCCAGAACAACCCGTGGCAGCCCGCCAGCCAGAGCCAGACCAGCAGGGAGAGCACGGCGATCCACAGCAGGACGGTCACCCGGGCAGTCTGCCGCACCAAGGGCCCGCGGCGGGGCATCGACTAAAGTCTTGAAGCGTGAAGATCGCACTGATGGACTCGGGAATCGGCCTGCTGGCCGCCGCCGGCGTACTCCGGACCATGCGCCCGGACGTCGATCTGGTGCTCTCCTCCGACCCCGCCTCGATGCCCTGGGGCCCCCGCACGCCCGAGGAGATCACCGAACTCGCCCTCGGCTGTGCCCGCGCCGCCGCCGCGCACGAACCGGACGCGCTGATCATCGCCTGCAACACCGCCTCCGTGCACGCGCTCGCCGCCCTCCGCGCCGAGCTGGAGCCCGCGCTCCCGGTCATCGCCACCGTCCCGGCGATCAAGCCGGCCGCCGCGCTCGGCGGCCCGGTCGCCATCTGGGCCACCCCGGCCACCACCGGCAGCGCGTACCAGCGCGGACTGATCCGCGACTTCGCCGGAACCGCCGCCGTCACCGAGGTGGCCTGCCCCGGGCTCGCCGACGCCGTGGACCACGGCGACCAGGCGGCGATCGACGCGGCCGTCGCCGACGCCGCCGCCCGGACCCCGGCCGGAACGGCGGCCCTGGTTCTCGGCTGCACCCACTACGAACTGGTCGCCGAACGCATCCGCGCCTCCGTCGCACCGACCGCCCTGCCCTCGCTCACCCTGCACGGCTCCGCCGAACCGGTCGTCGCCCAGGCCCTCCGCCGCGTCGCCGACCCCACCCGCCGCGGTAACGGCACCCTCACCGTCCTGCACGCCGGCACCCCGACCACCCTCCCCGCCGTCGCCCTGGCCTACCCCGGCACCGCCCTCCTCGGAGCCCCCGCGATCCCGACCCCGGCCGCCTGAGCCCCGGCCGCCCGGGGCGTCGGGCGGCGTGGGGACACCCTCCGCGGCTGCTGCCCGGAGCGCCCGGGTGCAACCGGGCGCTCCGGGCAGCAGCCGTCGGCCGCTCCGACTTCCTACGCGTGCCCCCACCTGCGCCCGGCCCCGCTGGCGGGCGCAGGAAGTCGGGTCGGCCGACTCCCTGCGCGGGGGTCAGGCGGCCTGGCCGCGCCAGCGGCGGTAGGCGGGTTCGAGGCCGGAGAGGATGGTGTCGAAGCGGCGGGTGCTGGTGGTCGAGTCGACCTGGAGCCGGCTGATCTGGAGCGGGTGGGAGGGGAGCCGGGGGCCGAGGCGGTGGTCGGAGAGGAAGCCGAGCCGGTAGCCCAGCTCCTGGAGGACGCCCTCGGCCCGGACGTCGTGGCCGCCGTCCGGGTAGGCGAAGGCGATCGGCGGCTCGCCGAGCCAGCGGGTGAGGGCCTCGTGGGCGCCGGTGATCTCGGCCCGGACGGTGGCGTCGTCGCAGCGGCCGAGGCACGGGTGCCCCTGGGTGTGGTTGCCGATGGCGACGCCGCCCTCGCGGAGCGCCAGCAGGTCGGCGGGGGTGAGCTGCTCCTGGCCGGGCGGGCGCCGGTCCGCGCTGACCCGCAGCTCCTGGAGGCTGCGCCGACGGTCCGGGTCGGGCATCGCCTTGAGCCGGCGGAGCAGCTGCGAGGGGTGGCCGCAGTCCAGCGAACGGGCCCGCCCGCCGTGCCGGGCGAGGAAGTCGGCCTCGTGCCACCAGAACGGCCGCTCCGTCCCGATCAGCTCGGAGATGACGAAGGCCGCGGCCGGGATACCGCGTTCGATCAGTGCGGGAAGCGCGTGGGTCAGGACGCTGCGGTCGGCGTCGTCGAAGGTCACCAGCACACTGCGGGCGGGCAGCGGACGTCGTTCGGCGACGGCTTCCTGCACGGCGGCGAGCGAGACGGGTGTCGCGAGTCTTCGCAGCCGGTCGAGCTGCGCGCCGAACGATCGGGGGTCGGTGACCCCGTGGTAGGCGAGCACGGCGAGCCGCTGCGCCGCCCGGGCCCGGAACAGCGGCTGGACGGGTACGAACCGCAGCCACTCGCCCCGCGCGTCGGCCGGGCTGCCGGCCGGGCTGCCGACAGGAGCGCTGGCAGGAGCGCCGACGGGAGCGACGGCCGGGCCCTCGACGCGCTCGGGTGTCCGCCGTCCGGGCGTCGCCGCCGGCGCGGGCGCCAGGGCCCGGGCGGGCCGGGAGCAGGTACGGGTGGCCGCGGCGGACCGGGTGGTCGCGGGGGACCGCCGGTTCCGGCCGCCGGGCTGGGTGGCGACCGGCTGCCCGTCGGTCGGCACGGCACTCGCGGGGGACGCGGCCGCCGACCGCGCGGGGCCGGGCGCGGGCGGCGGGGCGGCGGTCGGTGGCGGCCGCAGGTCCGACAGGGCGGTCACCACGGCCCTGTTGAGTGCGGTGAGGCCGGAGGTCGACGTCGTGGAATGGGACTGCGGCACGGTTCCCCCTCGGTCGCCGATGCGGCGTGGCGGTACCGCCGGAGGACAGAGCCCGGCCTCCGACTCCAGGGCACGGCGGCTCCGCCCCCTGGGTATCTCCGGTCCACGGCGGGGACTCCCAACCCGCACCGCGGACGGCTCCTGGATCGCTCAATGTAATGGAGACAGCTACGCCCCGTTGATGGTTGTACCGGACCGGCAAGGTTTTTTCGCAGCGCGGGAACAATCCCGGGACGGAGCCGGAACGAACCCGGGACGACGACGGATCGGGCGCCGCAGTGGGCGCCGCAGTAGGTGTCGCAGCGGGCACCGCCGGGGTGCCGCGACGGACACCCCGGCGCGCGCCGGGGCGCACCGGCGGAGTGCCTGCGCACGCCCCGCCCGGCCGCACCGTCGGTGACCCGAGGTGGCCGAAAGGTCACGCTCCGCGGGCTGCTCCGGCGGCGGCCCCGAGGTACCTTGGGCTCATGGCAGATGCGGAACGTGATCACCAGCACCCGCACGGCGCGACCCGGATGCCGCGGTTCTGGCACGGTGGCGCCCTGGTCACCCACCAGGTGCCGCTGGCGCTGGTCGGTCTGGCCTGCCTCGCGCTGGGCATCGTGGTCGCGGTCGTGGTTCCGGACAGTGACGGACCGGCCTGGGCGATGGCGGTCGCCGGCTGCCTCGCCGCCGGTGTGCTGCTGCTCGGCCGGATCGGTGTCGCGGTGTTCCGCCGGCACCGCCGCGCGGCGGCCTGAGCCGACCGGGCGCGGACGCCCCGGTTCCCCGGGGCGGTTCCCTGGAGCGGTTCCCCGGCCTCCCGGCCCGGGGGTTTGTCGAATTCCGTCGGAACCGGTCGCGCACCGAACTCCCGAGCGGATCCGTCCGGTCGGATCGGCCGGTTTTCGGCCCAACTGCCAACTCCTTCTCGCTTCTTTCACAATTCCGGGGCACCAGCCCCACAGTTCCCCCTACTGTGATGTCGGTCCGGGGCGCCAACCGCGCCGGATGCGAGGCCACTTGCCGGCGCCGGGGAGGGTGCCGCAGAGGGGGGAGCGATGAGCGGCAGCGCCGTGCCCGGAACGGCCCCGGTCTCCGGGGGGATCCGGGCCCAGGTGAAGCGCCAGCTGGCGCGCCGGGTCGGGAGCAGTCCCGGCGAGGGCGCCACCGTGCTGATCTACCACCGGGTCGGCGGCGGGAGCCCGGACGAGCTGGACGTCGCCACCGCCGACTTCGCCGCCCAGGCCGACCTGCTCGCCGCCCTGCCGCCCGGCCGGGTGGTCTCCCTGGACGAGGCCACCGACCGGATCGAGTCGGGCCGCCGCACCCCGGGCGTCGTCCTCACCTTCGACGACGGCTTCGCGGACGTGTTCGAGAACGCCTGGCCGCTGCTGCGCGAGCGCCGGCTGCCGTTCACCGTCTACCTGGCCAGCGGCCACGTCGGCGGCGAGATGCGCTGGGAGGGATCGACCGCCAAGGCCGCCGGTGCCCCCGCGCTCAGCTGGGAGCAGCTGCGCGAGATGACCGCCTCCGGCCTGTGCACGGTCGCCAACCACACCCGCACCCACGCCCGCCCCGAGCTGCTCACCACCGCCGAGCTGGACGCCTGCAACGACGAGGTCGAGGAGCACCTGGGCGTCCGTCCCAGCCACTACGCCTACACCTGGGGCGTGCCGGTCCCGCACATGGAGCCCGCGCTGCGCGCCCGCTTCCGGACCGCCGCCACCGGCGAGGTCGGCCGCAACACCCCCGGGGTCGACCCGGTGCGGCTGCGCCGGGTGCCGGTCCGCCGCACCGACCCGATCGACTTCTTCCGCGCCAAGCTGCACGGCCGGCTGATCCCCGAGCGCGCCTACGCCAGGATCGTCGCCACCGCGAAGGCGGTGGGCGCCCGTGCCTGAGGACCGGATACCCCCGCGACTGCGCGGCCCCGGCGGCCGACCGCTGCGCGTCGCCCACCTCACCACCGTCGACATGAGCCTCCAGCTGCTCCTCGCCACCGAGCTCAAGGTCGACCTGGAGGCCGGCTTCGAGACGTACGGGATCAGCGCCCCGGGCCCGTACGTGCCTGACCTGGCGGCGATCGGGGTGCGGCACGAGCCGCTGCACGCGCTGACCCGGGCCTGGGAGCCGCGGGCCGACGCCGCCGCGGCCCGCGAACTCCTGGCCGTGCTCCGCCGGGTCCGCCCGGACGTGCTGCACACCCACAACCCGAAGACCGGTGTGCTCGGGCGGGTCCTCGGCCGACTGGCCCGCGTCCCGGTGGTGGTCAACACCTGCCACGGGCTGTGGGCGCAGGCGCACGACCCGTTCGCCAAGCGCGCCTTCGTGCTCGGCGCGGAGGCCTTCGCCGCCCGCTTCTCGCACGCCGAGCTGTACCAGAACGGCGAGGACCGGCGGACCCTGGCCCGCGCCGTCCCGGCCCGCCGCTCGCGGGTGGTCGGCAACGGCGTGGACCTCACCCGCTTCGCCACCGATCCCGGCGAACGCGCCCGAGCCCGGGCCCGACTGCGCGCCGAGCTTGGCCTCGGGCCGGACGAGCTGCTGGTCGGCGGGGTCGGCCGCCGGGTCGCCGAGAAGGGCATCGGGGAGTACGCCGAGGCCGCCCGCGCCCTGGCCGGCAAGGCCAGGTTCGTCTGGATCGGCCCCGACGACCCGGACAAGCCGGACGCCCACGGCGCCGAGTCCGGGGTCGCCTTCCTCGGTCCGCGCGCCGACATGCCCGCCGTCTACGCCGCGCTGGACGTCTTCGTCCTCCCCTCCTACCGGGAGGGGTTCTCCCGTTCCGCCATGGAGGCCGCCGCCGGCGGTCTGCCGATGGTGCTCAGCGACATCCGGGGCTGCCGCGAGGTCGGCACCCACGACGAGCACCTGCTCCTCGCCCCGCCCGGGGACGCCCGGGCCCTCACCAGTGCGCTGGACCGGCTCCTCACCGAGCCCGGCCTGCGCGAGCGCCTCGGCGCGGCGGCCCGCCGCCGTGCCGGGGCGGCGTTCGACCAACGGGCGGTCGCCGCCGTCTCGCTGGCCACCTACGCGGCCGTCGCCCGCGCGAAGGGGCTGCCCTGGACGGTCGGCTGAGCCCGCCCACGACCACACCACCGCATCAGGGGGAAGGACCGTCATGAAGCGAGGGGGGGACCTCGCGATCACCGTCCTGACCGGGATCGTCGCGATTCCGCTGGGTCTGGTGATCGCTCTGCTGATCCGCTGCACCATGGGCGGACCGGTGCTCTTCCGGCAGACCCGGACGGGGCTGCGGGGCAAGGAGTTCGAGATCCTCAAGTTCCGCACCATGCGGGACAAACGTTTCCCGGAGGAGCCGGACGCTCCCCGGATCACCCGGCTCGGGGACCTGCTCCGCCGGACCAGCCTGGACGAACTGCCGCAGCTGTGGAACGTGGCGCGCGGCGAGATGGGGGTGATCGGGCCCCGGCCCACGCTGCCCGAGCAGGTCGTCCACTACTCCCGCCGCCAGCGCGGCCGGCTCGACGTGCGGCCCGGGCTCACCGGCTGGGCCCAGGTCCAGGGCCGCAACTCCATCACCTGGCCGGAGCGGATCGAGCTCGACCTCTGGTACGTCCGGAACCGCTCGCTCGGCCTCGACCTGCGGATCCTCGTACTGACCGTCAAGGTGCTGCTGAACCCGGCCGGGATCACCGCCGCCGGCGGGGTCAACCCGGGCTTCCCGGCGCCGACCGAGCCCGTCGAGCCCGTCGAGACCGTCGAGACCGCCGGCGCCACCACGGGCGCCGGCACCGGTGGCGCCGAGCCGGCTCCCGCCGTGCTCGGCCTGCCCCGGCTGACCACCGGGCCGAGGCCGGTCCCACCGCTCCGCGCCCGGCCGGCCCGCCCGGCCCCGGTCGGCGCCGCCGTCGAGGAGGCGTCCTGACCGTCGGACCCGGCAGGATGGCCCCCATGCCCTCCGCAGCGGACCCGTCCGCACTCTGGATCGCCGGCGCCGGAGGCGTCGGCCGCGAGGCGCTGGACACCGCGCTCGCGGCCGGCGTCCCGGTCGCGGGGTTCCTCGACGACCGTCAGCACGGCGCCACCGTCCGCGGCCTGCCCGTCCGCAGGCCGGCGGATCTCGGACCCGGCGCCCGCTATCTGGTCGGCATCGCCGACCCGGCCGTCCGGCAGCGGCTGTCCGCCCTGCTGGACGGCCTGGGGGCGGAGCCGTTCACCCTGGTCCACCCCCGGGCACTGATCGCCCCGGACACCCTGCTCGGCCCGGGCTGCCTGGTGATGGGCGGCGCGTACGTGTCGAGCAGCGTGCGGCTCGGCGCGCACAGCCAGGTCCACTACAACGCGACGGTCGGCCACGACACGGTGTTCGGCGAGCGGGTGACGGTCTACCCGGGCGGCAACGTCTCCGGCGCGGTGCTGCTGGCCGACGGCGCGACCGTGGGCTCCAACGCCGTGGTGCTCCAGGGCCGCAAGGTCGGCGCCGGGGCCTTCGTCGGCGCGGCCGCGGTGGTGACCAGGGACGTGGCCCCGGGCGAGGTGGTGGTCGGCTCCCCGGCCCGCCCGCTCCGTCGGACCTGAGCGGCCGTCGGACCTGGACGCCCACCGGACCTGGACGCCCACCGGACCTGAACGCCCGCCCGGGCCCGCCCGCTCCGCAGACGCAGCCCGGGCGGGCGCGGCACCCCGATAGGCTTCGGGGCATGGCGATTCCGAAGTTCCTGGCCGATCTCCGCGCGGTGGTGGGCTCCCGCAAGCTCTGGCTCAGCGCCGCCGCCGCGGTCGTCCTGGACGAGGAGGGCCGGGTGCTGCTCGTCCAGCGCGCCGACGACCGCAGCTGGGCGCCCCCGGGCGGCATCCTCGACCCGGGCGAGCAGCCGGCCGACGGAGCGGTCCGGGAGTGCCTGGAGGAGACCGGGATCGCCACCGTGGCCGAACGGCTCGTCACGCTCACCGTCTCGCCGGACATCACCTACCCCAACGGCGATGTGACGCAGTACCTGGAGGTCGTCTTCCGCTGCCGCCCGGTGGGCGGGGAGATCCGGGCGGACGAGGACGAGACGCTCGCGGTCGGCTGGTACCCGCTGGACGCGCTGCCGCCGATGGGCGAGCGCGAACTCGGCTGGATCGACCGGGCGGTGTCCGGCCCGGCCGAGACGGCCTTCCAGTGGGACGGCGCGCAGCGCCCCTGAGCCCGTGTGTCCCTGCCCCCGACCCCCTAGAGGGTGCGGAACCAGGCCGCCGTCCGCTCCAGGCCCTCGCGCAGCGGGACCGGGCGGACGTCGGGGAACAGCTCGCGCAGCCGCGCGTTGTCGGCCTGCGAGTCCCGGACGTCGCCCGGCCGGGGCTCGGTGTGGGCGACTTCGACGTGGTGGCCGAGCACCGACTCCAGCTCGCCGACCAGTTCCAGCAGCGAGGTGCGGGTGCCGAAGGCGAGGTTCACCGGGTCCGCGCTCACGACCCGGCGCAGCACCGCGTCGGTGATCACCTGGGTGACGGTGCCGACGAAGGTGAAGTCCCGGCTCTGCCCGCCGTCCCCGTGCACGGTCAGCGGCCGCCCGGCGAGGGCGGCGTCCAGGAAGGCCGGGACGACCGCCGCGTAGGCGTGCCCGGCGGGCTGCAGCGGGCCGAACACGTTGAAGAACCGCAACGGCAGCACGCCCAGCCCGTAGCAGTGGTGGTAGGCCGCCAGATAGGCCTCGGTGGCGAGCTTGCTGACCGCGTACGGGCTCATCGGCGCGGTGCGCATGGTCTCCCGCTTGGGCAGCTCCCGGTTGGCGCCGTAGACCGAGGAGGAGGACGCGGCCGCCACGTAGAGGCCCCCGGCGCGGCGGGCGGCCTCCAGGACCTCCAGGGTGCCGGTGGCGTTGGCGTGGTGACTGGCCAGCGGATCGGCCACCGAGCGCGGCACGGAGGGCAGTGCGGCGAGGTGGACCACCGCGTCGGCACCGGCGAAGGCCTCGTCCAGCAGCGCCGGGTCGAGAACGGTGCCCTCGTGGAGCACCGCCCCGGTGCCGACCAGATTGGCCTTCTGCCCGGTGGAGAGATCGTCCACGACCCGGACCTGGTCCACCTCGGGCCGGGCCAGCAGGGCCCGGACCAGGTTGGCCCCGATGAATCCGGCTCCGCCGGTGACGACCACACGCATGGCTGAGGTTCCCCCCTCGCGACGGCCCGGCCCGCTCGGCCGGCCCCGCGCCGATGGTAGCCGCGCGGTCACCCGCCGTGTGCCGGAACGCCGAGAACGGCCGGAGGAGGCAGGAAGCGGCCACGGAAGGCCGTCGGTGGCCCCGCCCCCGTCGGCGCCCCGGTCCCGGTCAGCCCTTGGGCTGGCGGTACGCCTCCTCGGCGGCGTCCAGCACCGCCGCCAGGTCGCCGCCGGCCGTGGCGGTGGCCACCGCGGCCACCGCGCCCTCGACGAACGGGGCGTTGGCGAACCGCACCGGGAACGGCAGACCGTGCTCGTCGGCCTCGGCGAGCAGCGCCCGGACGGTGGTCACCGCGCCGCCGAGGTCGGCCAGGACGACCACGCCGTGCCCCTGGTCGACCCGGCGGGTGGCGGCGGCGACGAGCACCGCGCTGATGCCGGGTCCGGCGACGAGGTCCCCGCCGGTGCCGGCCACCGGGGCGGGTGCGGGGGCGGCGGTCAGCGAGAGCGCCAGGGCGCGGACGGCGTTGGCGAGTTCCTGGCTGTGCGAGACCAGGACGACCCCGACCCGGCCGTGCACGGGCGGACGGCCGGGGGTGGGCCGGGGCAGTGGGGTGGGTGCGGGCGGGGTGCGGGGCGCCGGCGGGTGCGCCGAGGCGGCCTCGGAGATGGGGATGACATCGGCGCGGGTGCCGTCCCGGCGGCTCATCGGTTGCTCCTCGGGGCGTTCGGTCGGGGGCTCCCCACACTCTGGCAGTTCGCCCGCCGCGCGCCCGCGCGGGACACGCGCCCCCGGGGGTGCGCCGGGGCGTGCGGATCGGGGCCCGCCCGCCGTCGACGGTCCGTACGCCTCCGGCCGGTGGAGACCTGGTGATCCCGCTGACCGGGGCCGTTGCGGTGACTAGGCTGGGCGCGTTCAGGCCGTCGGGAGGAGAGAGCAGCAGTGGCAGCCAACAGCGGGACCGGGGTGGAGGCGACCGAGGTGGTGGAGCTCGCCGCGAGCGGGAAGCCGAAGGTGGACTTCACCGGGGCGACCTGGCTCTTCAGCAGCCAGGGTGTCGGGGACGTCCAGATCGCCTTCGTGGACGGGTACATCGGCATGCGGGACGGTCGTCAGGAGGACGGCCCGATCCTGGTGTTCACGCCGGGGGAGTGGCGGGCCTTCGTGCTCGGCGCGCGGGACGGCGAGTTCGACCTCACCTGACCGGATCCGGGGGTCGCGGCCCTCGCCGGGTGCCGGTCCGGGCCGCCGGGTCGGCACCCGGATACCCCTCAGGGGTGTCCAGGGAACGGTCGTAGGCCCCGAAGGTCTCCGGCGGTCATCATTCCGATCACATTTGAACGTGCCCCGTCATAATTTCTGTTGACTGCTGGACAAACGCAGCTCAGAGTATGAGCACAGGCAGACGCCGTGCCCACCGCCCCCACGCGGCCAGACACGGCGCCTGCTGTGCGACCCGGCAGCGCTGCCGAGCCTCCTCCCAGTCATCCCTCTGCGCACCGGGGGTGCGTCGGCCGGTCCCGGCCCACAAGGGGCCGGCAGTCGCCGGGAGGATGGCGCCGTTCCCCGAGAGCGACTCAGGGGCGGCACCGTGCTCGGGACCCGCACGCCCCCACGCGGCGGCGTCCCGAGCAGGTCTGCGGGAGCGACGGGCCGGGGCCCCGCAGACCTTGCCTGTGAAACATGGAACTGTTGGCTTGTGTGCTGTGCGGCGCGACGGCGGAGCTGGGTGCTCGGCACGACGGTGTGCACAGTGAGGGAAACGCGTGTAGGGCCGCGTTGCGACAGGCCGTCCCCCCGGAGGGTGAAACCCAGAACGGCTGCCGTGCTGAACCGAACGTAGCCCGGACGGTTGCTCAGAGTCAACATTGGTCTCTGAGCGTGGATCTCCGTCCGGCGCCCCACCCACCCCGCGAGCGCGGTGTGGCGGGCACGTACGATGTTCCCATGTCTTTTCTCCGCCGTCGCTCCGGTCAGCCCACCGGCCCGGACTTCGACGTGCTCGCCATGGACCCGGGCGACTGGCCCGGCGACTTCGGTGCAGCCATGATGACCGGCCCGGACGGCGCCTGCCAGGGGATTTTCCTGCGCTACGACCTGTTCGGCGGCAGAGGCCCGGCGATGTTCATCGGCAACCTCCCCGAGGGCTCGCCGGCCCGCGAGACCGGCGACAGCGTGCCCTTCGAGGTGCGCCAGCTGCTCGCGGCCCTGGAGAACGAGGAACCGGTCGACTTCGTCTCGGCGGAGGACTTCCCCGTCATGCTCGGGGACGACCTGCTGATCGTGAAGAAGGTCAAGGTCAGCGAGGGCCGGGTCTTCTGTGCCCAGTTCGGCCGGAGTGACGGGGTGCAGGTCACCATCGCCTCCTGGGACCGGCCGATTTCGGACGATCTCTACCAGTTGCTCAAGCCGCTGCCCGCGGACATGTTCCAGCAGGGCTGAACAAGGCGGGCCGATGGCCCGGAGGGCGGCGTTCCGGTTCCCGTTCCGCCGCCCGCCGAAACTCCGCCGGGTCGTCCGTCGGGACATCCGCAGAGGCGCCCGCCGCGGGTACGGGCGTGCTGCGGACCCCGATGTTCACCCAGATGTTCACCGAGATGTTGATCGCGACGTCCGCGGCGTCGCCGGTCGAGGAGTCCGGTGAGGCGTCCGGCGAGGTCTCCGTCGCAATTTCCGCCCCGACCTGGGCCGCTTCACCCGCGTCCGTGCCTCGGGCGCTGCTTGACGGCTTCGATCACGGCTTCGTAAAGTCGCGAACATGCCGTGCCCTCTCCCGCTGCTGACCCGTCGCAGCTACCTCGACCTGCGGCGCACCGCCAGCGCGGCGTGTCCGGGTCACTGAGGGGGATTCGTCCCCGAGGCGGCGGGCGGCCGGCCGAGGGGCCGGCGCCGATCCGGGGGTGGCCCTTGTGCCGGACCCCGGGTCCCGGGGTGGGCATCGAGCCGGAGTCCCGGGCCGCCACCAGGTACCGCGCGCCCGTCCCGGCGTGCCGCCCGCCATTCCCCGCACCAGCCGAAGGGGGTGCCGGCGCCGACAGCGGAACGGCCGAGCCCCCGACGACAGCGGAGGCGTGGCCGTGCCGACCGTCGGCACCGGGCCCGAGCCCCGCCGGCGGGTGCGGACCCCGAGCCCACGCTGCCGCCCCGGAGGCCCCAGCCCCATGAGTACCGTCGCTGCCGACCAGTCACCCGCCGTCCCGTCCCCCGGCCCCGCGCTCTCCCCCGTCGAGGCCGCCCTCGCGGGGCTGCCCCGGGTCGTCGACCTGCTGGCCGCCCGGGCCGAGGAGCACGACCGCGACGCGACCTTCCCGTACCAGGGCATAGAGGCGGTGCACGAGGCCGGACTGCTGACCCTGACCGTCGGCGACCGCTACGGCGGTCCCGGCGGCACCCTCGCCGACACCGTTCAGGTCCTGGTCCAACTCGGGCGCGGGGACGCCTCGGTGGCCGTGGTCACCGCGTTCACCCTGCTCCAGCACGCCGAGCAGGCCCGGACGGCGGGCTGGCCGACGGCCGGTTACCGGCGGCTGCTCACCGAGTCCCGGCGCGGTCCGGCTCTGGTCAACACCCTGCGGGCGGAGCCCGGGAGCCGTGAGGGCGAGCCGCCGGCCACGGTGGCGCGATGGGACGGCGAGGCCTGGCTGCTGACGGGCCGCAAGACGTACTGCACCGGCGCCGAGGCGCTCGCCTGGATGGCGGTGACCGCCCGGACCGACGAACCGGTGCCCCGGACCGGCACCTTCCTGGTGCGCGGCGAGAGCGAGGGGCTGGAGGTCGATCCGACCTGGGACCAGCTCGGCCTGCGGGCCAGCGCCAGCCACGACGTGGTCCTCGACGAGGTACGGGTACCGGCCGAACTGGCCCTCGGCCTGAACCTGCCCGGAAGCGGTGCCGGAAAGGGAGCGGCCGCTTCCGCCGCTGCCGTCCCGGCGGCCGAACTGGCCCGGGCCTGGCACGATCTGGCGCTCTCGGCGGTGGCCGTCGGGGTGGCCCGCTCGGCCCAGGACTGGCTGGTGCGCTTCCTGCACCAGCGAACTCCGGCCAATCTGACCGAGCCGCTCGGCAGCCTGCCCCGCTACCGCAGCGCGCTGGGCGAGATCGAGGCCCAGCTGATCGGTGCCGAGGAACTCGTCCACGGTCTGGCCGCGCGGGTGGACCGGGCCGAGCCGGAAGCGGTGGCCCGGACGGGGCCGGCGCACCTGCTGGCCACCCGGGCGGCGACGGCCGCCGTCCAGCAGGCCGTCTCGCTCACCGGGAACCCGGGGCTGAGCCGGCGTCACCCGCTGGAGCGGTACCTGCGGGACGTGCTCAGCAGCCGGGTCCATCTGGCCCCGGACGAGGCCGTCCTGGAGGCCGCCGGTCGGGCCGCCCTGGAGCGCGGCGTGCGGCACTGACCGGCGGTCCTGCCGGGTCTCCGGGACGGCCCCGTCCGGAGGGGCGCCGCCCGGTGCCGGGCCGGACGGGCCTCACCTGGTCCCGACGGCGGCCCGGACGGCCCGGCGGGCCAGCGCGGCGTCGTCGTAGAGCCGGCGGATCATGATCCGCTGCTCCTCGCCGGCGCCCGGCACGTCGTACAGGCGGATCTCCCGCATCAGCACCAGCACCAGGTTCACCAGGAACGCGTCCCGGGCCATCGTGCCGCCGCTCTGGGCGAGTTGGCTGATCTGCCGACGGGCCGCGGTGTCGCCGGAGAGGACGCTCCAGAGCACCGCGAGGTCGTAGCCGGGCAGGTACCAGCCGGCCTGCTCCCAGTCGACCAGCACCGGCCCGGACGGCGCCAGCAGCATGTTGCTGAGCAGCGCGTCGCCGTGGCAGAGCTGGAGCGGACCGTGGCCGAGCCCGTGCAGCAGACCGCGCAGGTCGCCGGCGTCCCGGTCGGTGAGCTGGCCCACCGAGTGGTAGCGGGCGATCTCCAACTGGTAGTCCAGCCGGGGCTGGAAGACGTCGGTCGGCGGGCGCCACAGGTTGAGCGTCCGGACGGCGGTGAGCAGCGCGCGCACCTCGCCGGGCGTCGGGGCGTTGACCGGGTGGCGCTCCCGGGCGGCCGGCCGCCCGGGGACGCGCTCCATGACCAGCACGCAGCGGTCGTGGTCGGCCGCCACCAGCCGGGGCAGCCGTACCGGCGGACGGTGCCGCACGAAGGCCCGGTAGACCGCGACCTCGTGGTGGAAGTCGGCGACCAGCTGTTCGAAGTACTCGCTCCGCACGGCCTGCGGGGCGAGGCACTTGGCCACCACCGGCGCCCGGCCGATGGTGCCCGCCACCAGGATGTGGCGGCTCCCCTCGCGCAGCACCTGGCGGGGGGTGAAAGCGGGGCATATCCGCGCGACCCCGGCGAGGGCGGCCCGGACGGCCGGGGTCTGGAGCGCGGAGGGGTCGATCCGCTCCTGCGTCATGGGCTGGCCCGGCCGGGTCGGCGGGCGCAGCAGCCGGCCGTCGCCGGGGCGGACGGCGGGGATCCGGGCGCCGGGCACACGGGGACCGGCGGTCTCGGCCGGGCGGAGTCCCAGCGCGGTCCGGGCGGCCTGGCCCCGCGTGTCCCCGGACCGGCCGTCGGCGGCGCGCGGGGCGGCGGGCCGGGACGGCGGCGGGACCTGCTTCGGGCCGGGACGGCCGACGGCTGCGGTGGGGGGGCGCAGCGCGGTGCGGGTCGTGGTCGGCGTCGGGGAGGTCGCTGAGGAGTACATGGGGTGAGGGTGGTCCCTTCCTGTCCGTCTGCGGGTGCGGCCCCGCAGGGGGTTGCGGGGAGGGCCGGTGCCGCGTGCTTCCTGGCGTGACGGCGGCCCTGGTCGGTCGGTCGGGTGGTGCGCGGGCGCCGGGCACGGACGCCGGGGCCGGAGCCCCGTGCTGCGGCGGTGGACCGGCCGTCCGCACCCTGGGGAATGCGGTCGGCCGGTACTGCCGTGGCCGTGCCCGGCGCTCCCGCGCCACCCGGCCGCGCCACCCCCTCGGGTGAGGACCGGGAGTGCCCCGCGACCCGTGCGGGGGAACCCCGTACCGGCCTGGGACACCGCCCGACCCGGGGGTCGAGGTGGCGCACCTCTACATCACACCCGGATGCCGGTGGTTGGTAATGTGGCGGACCCTGGCGAAGCCTGGCGAATGCTCGCCCGGCACATGACGGAGCCTCTAGCCTCGAACCAGCCGAGGAACCTGGGGGCTTCACGTGAGCAGGGGACCCAACACCCGACTCGCCGATCTGTTCGTCCTGACCGGATGGTCGAAGGGCGAGCTCGCACGGCTGGTCAACAGGCGCGGTGCCGCGATGGGACAGCAGCAGCTGTCCACCGACACCTCGCGGGTGCGGCGGTGGATCGAGCAGGGGGAGATCCCGCGCGATCCGGTGCCGAGGGTACTGGCAGCCGTGTTCACGGAGCGGCTCGGCCGTGTCGTCACCACTGAGGACCTCGGTCTGGAACGACACCGGCCCACCAGGACCGGAGCGGCGCAGTCCGCCACCTCGTCACCATGGGAGCCGGATCGAACGGCCGCGGTCCTCACCGAGTTCACGGGAATGGACCTCATGCTGAACCGACGTGGATTGGTGGGCGCGGGTGCCGCGCTCACGGCGGGGGCGGTCGTCGCCGACTCGCTGAAGGGCTGGCTGGGAGGGGCCGAGGTCGCGTACGCGGCGTCGGCGCCCGGACCGCGCCCGGTGCTCACCCAGGGCGGCGCCCGACCGGTGGTGGACCTGTACGACCCGGGCCCGGTCGGGCTCGACGAGGTGGAGGCGCTGGAGCGCTCGGTGCACGTGTTCCGGGCCTGGGACGCGGCCCGCGGCGGCGGCCTGCAGCGCAAGGCGGTGGTGGGCCAGCTCAACGAGGTGGGCGGCCTGCTGACGCACCGGCACAGTCCGGCCGTGACCCAGCGGTTGTGGCTGGTCGCGGCCAACCTGGCGGTGCTGGCGGGCTGGATGTCGCACGACGTGGGCCTGGAGCCGACCGCGCAGAAGTACTTCATGCTGGCGGCGGACTCGGCCCGGGAGGCCGGCGACCGGCCCCGGGCCGGGGAGGCGATCTCCCGGGCGGCGCGTCAGATGGTGCACCTCGGGCGGGCGGACGAGGCGATCGGCCTGATGGCGGCGGCCAAGGCGAGCGGCGGCCGGATGCTGCCGAGAACGCGCGCCATGCTGAACACCGTCGAGGCCTGGGCGCACGCCTCGATCGGGCAGTCGCAGGCGACCTGGCGGCTGCTGGGCGAGGCGGAGGAGCTCTTCGCCGAGGACCCGGACGGTCCGCCGCCGTCCTGGATGCAGGTCTTCGACGAGGCGGAGCTGCGCGGGATGCAGGCGCTGGTGCTGCGCACGCTCGCCGAGCACGACCGGGCGGCCGCCGAACAGGCCCGCCGGCACGCCGAGCGGGTGATCCGGCTGCGGGAGGGGACGGGGCAGCTGCGGTCGGCGCTGTTCGACCGGATCACGCTGGCCTCGGTGCACTGGCTCACCGGGGAGCCCGACGCGGCGGACACCCAGTGCAAGCTGGTGCTGAACCTGATCGGCCAGAACTCCTCGCACCGCACCTGGGACCGGCTGCGGGAGATGTACCGGCTGACCGCGCGCTACCGGGGGGTGCCGGTGGTGGACGAGCTGCGGGAGCAGCTGGGGCGGGAGCTGCGGGCGGCGGACGCGAAGAAGCGGCCCGCGCGCGCCTGACCCGGGCCCGGAACGGGCGGACCGGATCGGGCGGACCGGATCGGGCTCGGCCGGGGCCGTGCGGGCCGGTGGGTCAGGAGGGGTTCGCGGGGCGCAGCAGCATGCGCAGTGCGGTGACGGTGCCGTCGGTGCCCAGCACGGGCTCGCCGGTGCACTCGATCATGCCGTGCCCGCCGTCGGGCCGCCGGACCTGGAGGGTGCCGAAGGCGTACCGGCCGTGCACCAGCGCGTCGGTCATCATCCGGCGCAGCTGCGGCCGGTCCGCCTCGCTCAGGCGGTCGGGCAGCCGGTCCAGGCTGAGCGGTCCGTGTCCGGGGTCGCAGCCGAGCAGCCGGTAGGCCTCGGCGGACCAGCGGACGTCGTCGGTGAGGAGGTCCCACTCGGCGGAGCCGATCACGGCCGCGCCGGTCGAGGTACGGATGGCGCTGTCCACTCTTTCGCCCACCGGCCCCTCGCCGTCCGTCGCGCCCTCGTTCGGGGGCGCGACGGGTGGTGGGCCGGACGTGGGCGACTTTTGCATGGTGAGTCCAGTGGTCCGTTCGTGGAGAGCGGCCGGTGCGTGGTGGCATCGACTGTCGCACAGCGGTCTCACCCTTGTGGGCGATTTGGACAGATCGCCGTCAAAGTTCCCCCGGCATATGCCAGTGCGCACAAAGGGCCGGTCGCCCTGTGTGCGACGGGCTGCCCGAGGCGGTAACCTTCGGTGATTCCGGCGCCCGGGCGCCCACCGCAGTACCCACCAGAGACCCCGGCGACGGAAATCCCGTTGCCACTACGACCGCCGCAACGGATGCTGACCTCATGTTCGAGCCAGTGATAGCACCCAGTGCCAGCCTCCTCGGCCTCCTGCAGCGAGGTCGCGGTGACGGGCAGCTCCATGCGCTGGCCGCCGACCGCACCGAGGCCATTGCCGCACTGGAGGAGTGCGTCACCAGGGACCCGCGAGCCGACTGGCAGGTCGAGAACCGTTCCCTCTACTACGCGCGCCTCTACATGGAACTGGAGGCGCCGCTCGACGGGATCGAGGACCACCTCCACTCCCCGGAGGACCTCCTCGACGAGGACGAGGCCCGCACCGGCCTCGCGCTCTCCGTCCTGGGCCACCTCGCCGCGTACGGCCGGCGGGACGCGCTGCTCATGCTCCGCGAGTACGCCGCCACCGGCACCAACTGGGCCTGGGCGCTGGACGAGCTCGCGCTGCGCGACGACGACCGCGGCCTGCTGCTGCTCGGGACGGCCGTACTGGACCGCTTCGCCCCGGGCCCCGAGGGCGACGCCGAGCTGCGCGAGACCGTACGGAGCGCGTACGAGCCCAGGCCCTGGCGGCTCTGGGCCGCCTACCACCCGAGGGTCGCGGCCGCCAGCGAGCAGGCCCCCTTCGACGTGTGGCAGCGCCAGCTGAACCGCAGTGGCGTGACCCCGGGCTGGTCCACCGCCGATGTGCTGGCCTGGGCCGACCAGGGCGAGCTCGGCGGCCTCGGTGCCGCGGCCTTCGCCGGCGGCCCGGTCCGTCCCGGGGCCTCGCACGACGGCGAGCCCGGTCCGGACGCGGTGGACCGCCGCGCCGCCGCCGCCGCCCGCTGCCTGGCCGCCGTGGTCCGGCCGGAGGACCGGCCCGCCGTCCTGGAGGCGGCCCGCACCGGTCTGCCCGGTGCCCGCCGGGCGGCCCTGCGCCACCTCGTCGACCGGCAGGACCCGGCCGCGGCCGGGCTGATCGAGGCCGCCGCGGCGGAGGTCGACGACCGGCTGGTCCGGTTCGCCCTGGAGCTGCTCGGGCGAATGCGCGGCCCGGAGGCGCTGGCCCACGCCCGCCGCTGGGCCGATCCGGCCACCGGGGGCGCCGACAGCGCCCTCGGCGAGGCCGCCGTCCGGCTGCTGGCCGACGCCGGCGAGCCCACCGACGCCCCGCTGGTGGTGGGCGGGCTGCGCCGCTGGGTCCTGCTGCACGGGGTGTCCGGCGCCGACGCCGGGCTCGGGACGCTGGTCGACGGCGCGGGGCGGCTGACCGCCACCGAGGCCGTCCCGGTCCTGCGCCACATCTACGGCGAGGCCGTCTCCTCGGAGCTGCGCGGCCGCGCGGCCCGGGCGCTCGCCGCGACCGACGTGCACTTCCCGGAGGGGCCGGCCGTCGAGTGCCTCTGGGACTGCGAGGAGTCCACCCGGGAGCTCGCCGCGAGGCATGTCGCCACCACCGGCGACGCCCGCGTGCTGGAGCGCCTGCGCCGCCTCGCCGCCGACCCGGCCGAGGAGGCCGAGGTCCACGCCGCCGTGCGCGGCCGGCTCACCTCCGCCCGCGAGCGAAGCCGCTAGCCGTCGCTGGGGCGCTGCAGCGGAACGACCGAGCGGGCCGGTCCACCACGAGGGTGGACCGGCCCGCTCAGTCGTTCCCGGGGACCGGGGGAGTGGAATGGAACGCGGTTCTACTTCGCGACCACGCCGGCGTCCGGCGCCAGGGTGCCCACGGACACCAGGACGATGATCAGGATGCCGAGCGCGATCCGGTAGACCACGAACGGCATGAAGCTGTTGTTCGAGATGTACTTCAGGAACCAGGCGATCGCCGCGTATCCGACCACGAAGGCGATCCCGGTGGCCAGGATGGTCGGCCCCCAGGCCGGTGCCGGGCCCTCGCCGATCTTGAACAGTTCCAGCAGGCCGGAGGCCAGCACGGCCGGGATCGCCAGCAGGAACGAGTACCGGGCCGCCGCCTCGCGGCTGTAGCCGAGCAGCAGGCCGGCGCTGATCGTGCCGCCGGAGCGGGAGACGCCCGGGATCAGGGCGAGTGCCTGGGCCATGCCGTACGTCGCCGCGTGCGGCAGGGTCAGCTCGGAGATCGGCTTGGCGTGCCGGACCGCCCGGGTGCGGTCGGCGATCGCGAGCACCACGCCGAACAGGATCAGCGTGCTGCCGATGATCCGCAGATCGCGCAGGTCCTGCTCGATGGTGTCCTGGAACAGCTTGCCCAGGATGCCGATCGGCAGCGTGCCCATGATCACGAACCAGCCCATCCGCGCGTCCTGGTGCGAGCGCAGCGCGGGCCGGAAGAGCGAGAGCGTCCAGGTCTTGATGATCGCGGCGATGTCGCGGCGGAAGTAGATCAGCACGGCGGTCTCGGTGCCGAGCTGCGTCACCGCGGTGAACGCCGCTCCCGGGTCCTGCCAGCCGAACAGAGCGGGGAAGACCCGGAGGTGGGCGCTGGAGGAGATCGGGAGGAACTCGGTGAGCCCCTGGATCAGGCCGAGGACGGCCCCGTGGAACCAGTCGATCACCGGACACCCGCCCGGGGTATCCGTCGGTCGATGCGCATGAAGCGTTCCTTGTTGGTCGGTGCGGGAACGGCCCTGCGAACCGGTCGGCGCGGTCCAGTGGCGCGGTCCGATGGCAGGCGAACGACCGGTCCCGCCCGGCGCTCGGGCCGCGCGCGGGCCCGGCGTCCGCCTGATGCTACGCCGTTCGGGTGACAGCTTTTCGCCCGCCCCACCCCCGGGGCGCCGTCCGTCGCCCCGTTCCTCCCTGCTTCCTCCCCTTTCGCCCGGGTGCCGCCCTGGTGCTGCTCAGGCGGCCGTCGGCCGGGCCCGCACCCAGGTCCCGTCCTCGGTCAGATAGGTGTCGACCGTCAGCCCGGCCTCGGCGAGCGCCCGTTCGAACTCGGGCCGGTCCATCGGGCGGGACGGGAAGGTCTGGGTCCACCGGGCGTCCGGGAACTCGTACACGACGTGGACCTGGTTCACCCCGTCGCCGAGGGGTGTGGCCGATTCCACCCTGACCAGGCCGTTCTCCCCGAGCGCCCGCTCGCGCGGGATGTTCGTCTGCCAGTCCTCGCCCTCGCGCTGGACGAGCACGCAGCCGTCCGGGGCGACGTGCCGGCGGCAGGTCTCCAGCAGGCCCCGGCGGACGGCGAGGCTGCCGGCGTGCACCAGGAAGGAGGCGAGCAGGACGACGTCGAAGCGTTCGCCGAGGTCCAGCCGTTCGATCGGGGAGAGCGCCGTGCGGGCCCCGCGGATCCGCTCCAGCATCCGCGCCGACTCGTCCACGGCCGTCACCCGGAAGCCCTGTTCCACCAGCGGGTGGGTCATCCGGCCGACGCCGCAGCCGAGTTCCAGCAGGCTCGCGCCGGGCGGTACGGCGCCGGCGATCACCTCGACCTCGTCGCGGATCGGCAGCCGTTCGTAAAGCTCGACCGCGCATCCGTCCGGGGTGATCGCCCCGGGGCCGGTGCCGTCGTATCCCTCGCGTCGTTCGTCGGTCATGCGAACCATCGGAGCACGGCCGGTGCGCGGGGGGAAGAGTGCGGGGCGAACGATGCTTGGCAGATACCCCCAGGGGGTATACAGTCATCGACGAGCCGGGCAGCACGGCGAAGGATCGAGTACCTGGAGGACGACATGGCGCACCCCGCCCAGCACGAGCGGCAGCACAGCGGTCACGACAACCACGGCCAGCATGGGAACCACGGCGACGGGAACCACGGGCACGATGCGGGCCACGGGCAGCACGAGCAGCATGGGCAGCACATGAACCATGAACAGCACCATGCAGGGCATGCGCACCACGCACAGCACGGGACCGGCGGCGGGGGCGTGACCTGGGCGGCCGCCGCGCAGGCGACGCTGCACTGCCTCACCGGCTGTGCCATCGGCGAGATCCTCGGCATGGTGCTGGGCACCGCCTTCGGCCTGCACAACGGCGGCACCGTGGTGCTCTCGGTCCTGCTGGCCTTCGTCTTCGGCTACGCGCTGACCATGCGCGGCGTGCTCAAGGCGGGTCTGGACGTCCGGACCGCCGTGAAGGTCGCGCTGGCCGCCGACACCGTCTCGATCATCGTCATGGAGATCATCGACAACAGCGTGATGGTGACCGTGCCCGGTGCCATGGACGCGGGTCTCGGCGACATCCTGTTCTGGCTCGCGCTGGCCGGTTCGCTGGTCCTGGCCTTCCTCCTGACCGTCCCGGTCAACAAGTGGATGATCGGCAAGGGGCGCGGCCACGCCGTGGTCCACGCCTACCACCAGCACTGACCGGTCCACCGGCGCTGCCCGCCGCACCGGACGCCGCGGCCCGCGCCGACCCCTCCGCAGGGGTCGGCGCGGGCCGCGGCGTTTCGTGCACCCGGGCCGGTGCCCGGCTCCCGCTCAGGCCGAGCGGTCGAGCTCTTCGAGGGTCGTGCGCAGCCAGTCCCGCTCGGCGGCGGTGGTCGCGCGGGCGATCAGCAGCATCCCCCGGCGGAACGGGTCGGTGGCCTCCTCGGCGCCGACCGGCCGGTCCCCGTCGTAGAAGAAGCTGGCCGGTTCGTCGAGGAACGCGAGGCGGCGCCGGAGCACGGCGGCCTGTGCGGCCGGCTCGCCGTCGAGGTGGCGGAGGAAGGCGAGCACGGTGAACCAGCGGTTCTCGTCGCTGACGTCCAGGTCGTCCGGGGTGCGCAGCCGGTCCAGCAGGGTGGCCCGGCCGGCGTCGGTGAGCCGCAGGGTGTGCCGGGGGGCGGCCGCCGCGCCGGGTTCGGTCGAGCGGACGAGGAGCCCGTCGGTCTCCAGGCGCTTGATCGCCGGGTAGAGCGTGCCGTCGCTGATCGGCCGCACGTGGCCGGTGAGCGCGGCGAGGTGGCGGCGCAGTTCGTAGCCGTGCAGGGGCCGGTCGTGGAGGAACCCGAGGATCGCGAGCTTCAGCATGGGCCCACTCTGCCAGATCGGGCGAGATATATCGGTGTTGCTGTACCTCGGCTTCGAGGTATGGTCGCTTCGCCGCCCCGGAAGGAGTCGGGAGGCGGCGGTCCCCGGGAGTGCCTGCCCGGGTCCCCTTGTCGACAGCAGAAGGAGCACGACCGTGCGCGATGCCACCGTCACCCCGAACGGCGACCGGATCCGCTGGGTGGAGATCCCCGGCAAGGAGCCCGTCCGCCTCTATCTGCACGGCCTCGGCTCCAGCTCGCCCGTCTACTACGCCGCGGCCGCCGCGCACCCGCTGCTCACCGGCCACCGCGCGCTGCTGCTCGACCTGCTCGGCTTCGGCATCAGCGACCGCCCCACCGACTTCTCCTACACCCTGGAGGCGCACGCCGACGCCGTCGCGGCGGCCGTCCGGGCGGCGGGGGTGGAGCGGGTCGAGGTGATCGGCCACAGCCTGGGCGGCGCGGTCGCCATCCTGCTCGCCCACCGGCACCCCGGGCTGGTCGACCGGCTGGTCCTGGTCGACTCCGTCCTCGACCCGGCCGCCCCGGTCCGGACCCCGGGCAGCAGTGGGCTCGCGACCTTCACCGAGGAGGAGTACCTGGCCGGCGGGTGGGAGCAGGTGGAGCGGTGGGCCGGCCCGTTCTGGTGGGCCACCATGCGGCTCGCCGGGCCCGAGGCGCTGCACCGCACCGCCGTCCACCGCTGCCGGGGGACCGTCCCGACCCTGCGCGAGCAGCTGCACGGCCTGGACGTGCCGCGCACCTTCCTCTACCCCGAGGCCGACGGCGAGCCGGCCGGTGCGGAGCTGCTCCGCGAGTCGGGGGTGGCGCTGGTGGCGGTGCCGGACTGCGGGCACAACATCATGATCGACAACCCGGACGGCTTCGCCGGGGTCACCGCCGCCGCGCTGGCGTAGGGTCGTCCCGCCTGTCCGCCTGTTGGCCAGTCAGGCCGTCGCCCGATACCCGATTCCCGCGAGGAGCGTGTCCGTCGTGCCGATCCAGGTCCCCGAGGCGCTGGTCGCCTCCCTCGTCGAGTGCCACGGCGCGGACGGCCGCGTCTGGGCCGACGGGCTGCCCGCGCTCGCGGCGGCCTCGGCGGACCGCTGGGGGCTGCGCCTCGACGGCCCGCCCGCGCACGGTGTGGTGGGCCTGGTCCTGCCCGTCCGGCGGGCCGACGGCTCCCGCGCCGTGCTCAAGCTCCAGCGGGTGGACGAGGAGACGGCGGGCGAGCCGCTCGCCCTGCGGGCCTGGAACGGCCGGGGCGCCGTCCGGCTGCTCGACCACGACCCGGCCACCGGCTCGATGCTGCTGGAGCGCCTCGACCCGGCCCGCTCCCTGCTCGCCCTCCCCGACGACCGGGCCGCCACCAGCGCCCTCGCCGACCTGCTGGCAGAACTGACGGTGCATCAGGCGCCGTCCGGCCTGCGGACCTTGGCCGAGGTCGCGGACGGCATGCTGGCGGAGGTCCCGGCCGCGCGCGAGCGGCTGGCGGGGGAGGCCGACCGCCGACTGCTGGCGGATCTGGCGGCCGCCCTCGGCGAGGTACGGCCCGAGCCGGGCGACCGCCTGCTCCACTGGGACCTGCACTACGCCAATGTGCTCGCCCCGACGGCCCCCGACCCCCGGGCGCCCTGGCTCGCCATCGACCCCAAGCCCCTGGCGGGCGACCCGGGTTTCGAGCTCCTGCCGGCCCTGAGCAACCGCTGGTCCGACCTCACCGCCACCGGCGACCTCCCGCGCGCCCTGCGGCTGCGCTTCGACCTGCTGACCGACCGCCTCGCCCTGGACCGCCCCCGCGCCACCCGCTGGACCCTCGCCCGCGTCCTGCAGAACGTCCTCTGGGACATCGCGGACGGCGAGTCGGTGATCGACGGGACGCACCGGACGATCGCGGAGGCACTGTCGGCGAGCCGGGGCGGTCCGGGGCTCACCCGGGCAGGACGGTGAAGCGCAGCGGGGTGCCCGGGCGGGTCTGGGCGGCGGCCGCGAGGTCGGCGGGGGGCACCACGCCGACGACGGGGTAGCCGCCGGTTGTCGGATGGTCGGCCAGGAAGACCACCGGGAGCCCGTCCGGCGGGACCTGCACTGCGCCCAGCACCATGCCCTCGCTGGGGAGTTCGCCGTCCCGGGCGCGGACCAGCGGCGGGCCCTCGGTGCGCAGCGCGATCCGGTTGCCGGCCGGGGAGACCCGGTAGGTGTCGCGGGCGAGCCGCGCCAGGGCGTCCGGGGTGAACCAGTCCGCCCGGGGGCCGAGCCGCAGCCGCAGCACCAGTTCCCGCGGGGGAGCGGGCAGCGGGACCAGCTCCGGCGTCGCCCGGCGGGGCGGCCGGGGGCCGACCGGCAGTCGGTCGCCGGCGGACAGCGGGGCCGGGCCGAGTCCGGAGAGCAGGTCGGCCGAGCGGCTGCCGAGTACCGGCGGGGCGGCGATCCCGCCGGCGACGGCCAGGTAGGCGCGCACCCCGGCGGTTGCGGCGCCGACGTCGAGCACCGCCCCGGCGGGTACCGGGACCGGCGCGCCCCAGGCGGCGGGCCGGCCGTCCACCCGGACCGGGCAGGGGGCCCCGGTCACCGCGACCAGCAGCGGCCGCAGGGCCCGCACCGCGACGCCGCCCAGGGTGGTCTCCAGGGCGGCGGCCCCGGGGTCGTTCCCGAGCAGGCGGTTGGCGGCCCGCAGCGCCGGCTCGTCCACCGCCCCGGCCCTCGGCACCCCGAGGTGGGCGACGCCGCGCCGTCCCAGGTCCTGCACCGTGGTCAGCGGCCCCGGCCGCACCACCACCAGGCCGTCCGTCCCGTCCGTCCCGTCCGTCACTCGGTGCCTCCCCGGACCGGGGTGAAGCGCACCCGGGTGCCCGGGGCGAGGAGAGCGGCCGGGGTGCGGGCGGTGTCCCAGAGGGGGAGGGCGGTGCGGCCCAGCAGTTGCCAGCCGCCGGGGGAGGAGCGCGGGTAGACACCGGTGTAGGGCCCGGCCAGGGCGACCGAGCCGGCCGGGACGGCGCTGCGCGGGGTCGCCCGGCGCGGCACCTCGTACCGGGCCGGCAGACCGGTGAGGTAGCCGAAGCCGGGGGCGAAGCCGCAGAACGCCACCACGTACTCGGGCGCGGTGTGGATCCGGACGGCCTCCTGGGGCGGCACGCCCCAGAGCGCGGCCACCTCGGCGAGGTCGGCGCCGTCGTAGACGGTGGGCACCTCGATCAGCAGGCCGGCGGCGGTGGCCGCCCGGTCCGGACGGGCGGTGCGCAGCAGCCGGGCGAGCCCGGGGACGTCGGCCACGCCGTCCAGCAGGACGGTGTGCGCGGCGGGCACGATCTCCTCGACCGGCGGCAGCTCGCCGACCGACTGCCGTTCGCGCAGCCAGCCGTACAGGGCGGTGACCCCGGCGGCGTCGGGCAGCTCGACCAGCAGCGCGCGCTCGCCGACGGGGCGCAGCACCGGACCGGGGCCGTCGGCCTGTCCCTCCGGTGCGTCGCGCACCCGGTCGCCGGCCGCGCCGCCCGCCGTCATGCGAAGGCCTCCACCCGGACCCCCGCCGAGGCCAGCGCGCCCCGGATCCGCCAGGCGAGCTGGGCCGCGCCGGGCGTGTCGCCGTGGACGCAGAGCGAGCGCGCCTCGACGGCGATCCGCTCGCCGCCGATCGCGTCCACGGCGCCGTCGCGGGCGATGCCGACCGCGCGGGTGATGACGGTCCCGGGGTCGTGCACCACGGCGTCCGGTTCGCGGCGCGGTACGAGGGTGCCGGCCCAGGTGTAGGCGCGGTCGGCGAACGCCTCGGTGACCACCGGCAGCCCGACGTCCTCGGCGACCGCCAGCAGCCGGGAGCCGGGCAGGCCCAGCACCGGCAGCGGTCCGTCGCAGACCGCCCCGGCCCGCAGGATCCCGGCGACGACGGCCTCGGCCTGCTCGGAGTCGGCGACCACCCGGTTGTAGAGGGCGCCGTGCGGCTTGACGTAGGAGACCCGGGAGCCGGCGGCGCGGGCGAAGACCTGGAGGGCGCCGATCTGGTAGGCGATCTCGTCGGCCAGTTCGTCCGGTGGCACGTCCATGGCCCGGCGGCCGAAGCCCGCGAGGTCCCGGTAGGAGACCTGGGCGCCGATCCTGACCCCGCGTTCGGCGGCCAGTGAGCAGACCCGGCGCATGGTGGACGGGTCTCCGGCGTGGAAGCCGCAGGCGACGTTGGCGCTGGTGACGACGGAGAGCAGGGCCTCGTCGTCGGTCAGCGTCCAGCGTCCGAACCCCTCACCGAGGTCCGCATTGAGATCGATCACCGCATCGGTCACGCCCGTCCGCCTCCCAGCAGCTGTTGAGGCAGATGGTAGGGCCTGCGCCCGATCGGCCCGCCCCGGCGACGGTCGGCCCGCCCCGGCGACGGTCGGCCCGCCCCGGCGACGGTCAGCCCGCCGCCGGGGCCGTCCCCTGCCGGGGCCCGGCAGGGTCGGCCGGCTGCGGCCCTTCGGGGAGCCGGGCCGCCCGCGCGGCCGACTCGGCCCGTTCGACCAGCGGCCGCAGTGCCCGCAGCACCATCAGCAGCGGTACGACGCCCACCACTCCGAACGACATGTCGATGAAGCGCCAGTACAGCGGGATGCCCCGGAGCGGCCCGCAGATCAGTGCGAGCGGGATGATCCCGGCACAGGCCAGCACCGCCCAGCGGATCACCCAGACATTGCGCACCGGGTCCTTGAGCGGCCCCACGAACGCCGCCGCGATCACCAGGTGGGCGAAGGCGAGCCAGTCGGTGCCGTAGGCGAGGAAGGGGTAGCGGTCGTTGGTCTCGGCGATGCCGTCCCGGACCCGGCGGATCCACTCCAGCAGGGCGGGGAAGTGATCGGTCACCGGGGCGCCGGGGCCGGCGGCCAGGTCGGCGAGCCAGCGGGTCTCGCTCTCCAGGGGGAAGGCCGTCAGCCCGCTCAGGACCAGGCAGACCACGAAGATCCGGAGCAGGCGCCGCACTCGTCGCAGGGTCGTCCGGTCGTTGCCGGTCGCGTCGTTCATCTGCGTCCACCCCATGCCGAGGAGGCAGGTCGGGCTGCTCCCGCCTGCACGGGAGTGACTCTAGACCTGGCAATTGAACGTGTTCAACTCGACCCGGTGGGGGTGCCCCGGAGGTGGCCGGACGCACTCGGGCCCGGTACCCGGGGCGGGTACCGGGCCCGAGTGGACGCTCGGACGGGGCCGGGATCAGGGCGTGTAGCTGAAGGCCGTCGGCGTCGCGGCGGAGCCGCCCGGGGTGACCAGGGTGACCGGGACGGTGCCCGAGCCGGCCGGGGCGGTGACCACGCACGCGGTGTCGGTGCAGCTGCCGGTCGCCGGGGTGCTCCCGAACAGGGCGAAGCCGTTGGTCAGACCGGTGCCGGTGATCGTCACGGCGGTGCCGCCGGCGGCCGGGCCGGTGCTCGGCGCGAGCGCGGTGACGGCGGGCGCGGCCGGGGTCACCGGCGCCTGGAGCCCGCTGCCCAGCAGGTAGCGGGAGACGTTGTCGGACGGGTCGGCGTCGTCCTTGTTGGCCGCCGTGACGGTGATCACCCCGGACGGCCTGGTGCCGTGCGAGCTGACCTGGACCTTCATGAAGTCGCTGCGCCCGGGCGCCCGGGTGCCGGTGAACACGGCCTCCAGCCGGCGGCCGTCGGGGGAGACGGTCTGGGTGAAGGTGTAGTCGTAAGGGGTGGAGTACATCAGTGCGCCGGTGGTGGTGAGGCCGGGCGGCAGGTCGACGGTCAGCCGGGTCACCCCGGTGACGTCGGCGGTGCCGGTGGACTTCCAGGTCACGCTGAAGCTGGTGTTGTCGACCGGGAAGATCGGGTAGTTGCCGGCCTGCGTCACGGTGACGTTCGGGCCGCTCGCGGCGGTGGCGACGGCGGTGGGCGCGGCGGTGGCGACGGCGGCGGTGGCGACGGTGAGCGTGGTCACGGCCAGTGCGGCGGCGAGGCCGCCTCGAACCAGTCTGGTGATCATACGAAGCATCATGGCCGAGCCCGGGGATCATCGGGAGGCTTTTCTCGAAAGCGAGTTCTAATCGGGGACGGCCCGGAGGGGCCCCGTCCGCGGGCCTGTCCGGAAGGTCCGTTTCGGTCGATGTCGGGGCCTGCCTCTACTCTTGTCCACCGTGACCGTCATCGCCGACCAGCCCACCGAGCACGGCCCCCGGCCGCCCGCCGGGCCCGCCGTCGCCGCCGCGCGGCCTGCGCCCGGCCCCGCCGCCGACGAGGGCCTGGCGCGCCGGCTCAAGGCGCTGGCCTGCACCGCGCCCCTGCACGACCTGGACAGCCGCAAGGTGATGCTGGCCGGCGAGTACGGCGGCTACGCGATGGCCGAGGTCGGGCTCGCCGCGATCGACCTCGTCACCCTCAACATGGACTTCGACACCGGCGCCGACCGGGAGATAGTGCTGGCCCGGATGCTGCCCCGGGTCGCCGCCCAGGCGCCCGGCCGCCCCGTCGCCGAGCACCAGCGGGTCGGCCGCTGGGTGCTGGAGTCCCTGATCAACGTCGGCAGTGTCGACCGGGGCTTCCGCGCCGTCTACGGCACCTTCGGCGCCGACGGCGAGTACGTCCGCCGCGACTACGACTTCAAGCTGATCGAGGAGGTCCCGGGCCCCGACGGCGGCGTCTACCTGCGCACCACCGACGAGGCGGTCAACGTCCTGGTCGGCGCGCTGGACACCGACGTCACCTCCGCCCAGATCGCCGCCGAGGTCAAGCTGGAGGTGCTGATCCGGCGCGGCCGCCTGGCCGACGCCCAGCTCGCCGCCGAGCAGGCCCGCTACCGCACCGTCCAGTACGCCGAGACGCTGCGCCGCGCCCTGGAGGCCACCCGCCGCAACGTCCGCGCCGTCGACTGGATGCAGGCGATCCCGGACCTCATCGACGAGGCGCTCGACCACATCGCCGACCGCTACCGGCACGAGAACGCGATTCTCACCAACATCCGCAAGGCCCGCGACGAGGCCGAGGACCCGGAGCACAAGCGCCGCGCCGCCGAGCTGGTCGACATCGTCAAGGACTGCATCCGCCGCCACACCCAGCTGCAGACCAGGCTGCTGGAGGCGGGCCCGCTGTTCCGCGCCGAGCAGGACCGGCAGGCCTTCGCCACCCCCGGCGCCCGCAGCGGCATCGACCTCTACGGCCAGCTGCTCGCCCCGGTGCTCCGGCTGCCGATAACGCAGGCCGTCCGGCCCACCGGCGCGTTCTTCGCCCGCGGCACCGGCCTGCGCACCCCCGCCTCGGTGCGCGTCGCGGACCTGGTCGACCTGCTGCTCACCCCGCCCGTCGAGCGCGAGCACCTCGGCGCCGAGCTGCCCGACCCGGACCTGGTCGCCACCCCGGACGACAGTCGGTTCTCCGAGGCCCAGCTGGAGGCGGCGCTCGTCCTGCTCGACCTGCCCGCCGACGCGCCCCGCCGGCTCTCCGGACTGCTCGCCGAGGCCCGCGGACAGGACCCGGAGCTCCCGTACCTGGTCGCCCTGCTGGCCGTGCACGCGGCCAGCCCGCCGGTCGGCACCGCCTACCGGCAGGGCGAGGAGCGGCTGCTCTTCGCGGTCGACGACGGGACCCCGCTGCACGACCCGGAGTTCGGCGGCGCCGACCTCGTCGTCGGCAGCGCCCTGCTCGACGCGGCCGGGATGGCCGCCGACCGCAAGGACGCCGGCTGACCGCCGGCCACCCCCACATCCCGCCGTGAAGCACCTCCGAACGACCCGCTCGTGAACCACCCGCCCGTGAACCACCGCAACGCCCCCGAGGAGCACCGCCCGTGACGACCCACCACGACACGTCCTGGGCGCCCGAGACCGAACCGGCCGCCCCCGCGCCGATCACCCCGGCCGACGTCGCGGACGCCGCCCGCCTGGTCTCCTTCGGCCTCCAGGCCAAGCTGCTCCCCGCCCGCGACACCGAGTACGCCGAACTCGTCCGCCGCCACCGCGAGGACCCGCCGTTCGCCCGCCTCGCCGACGCCGTCGCCACCGGCATGGGCCTGGTCGTCCTGGAGGTCTCCCCGCGCGCCGGCATGGCCGTCGCCGCCGCCGAGGACTCCGTCTTCGCCGTCCGGATGGGCGACTACTCGCGCCGCGCCGCCTCCGAGTCCACCGACCGCTTCCTCCACGGCCTGGCCCACCTGGCCGTCGCCGCGATGGCCTTCCCCCGCCCCGAGGACCTCTCCGACGACGGCTACCTCGGCCGGATCACCGTCAACGGCGTCGACGCCTTCGTCCGCCAGGCCTGCCGCCGCCTGGAGGAGCAGGCCGCCGCCGACGGCGACAACACCGACCCGCAGAGCGACGCCCCCGGCCTGGAGGCCGCCTGGCGGGTCTGGGCCCGGCGCACCGCCACCGGCGCCACCAAGGACGCCCGCCGGCTCTCCGGCTCGACCATCGGCATCGTCGCCAAGGCCGTGCTGTTCCTGGTCGACTCGGGCTTCCTGCAGAAGGTCTCCGACGACGCCGGCGGCACCTACCGCACCACCGCCCGCTACCAGCTCCAGGTCCGCGACCTGGCCGGCGGCGCCGCCATGGCCGAACTGCTGGACCTCGGCATCGTGCCGGTGTCCGACGGCAGCGCCTCCCTGCTGCCCCCGGACACCGGGGACGACCTGGTCGCCGACGCCGGACTGCCGTTCCACTCGCTCTAGCCCCCACGCCCCAGCCCCCGTCCTCCACGCCCCCGTCCCGGCCCCCACCGGACCGCCCCAGCCGACCCATCCACCCGCCTCCTGGAGAACCGCCGCACATGTACGAGCTCAACCGGGTCCGCCTCTACTCGATCGGACCGGCCGGCGCCCGCTACGCCGACACGGTGCTCGACCTGCGCGGCGTCGGCGAGCCCGTCGCCGACCCGGCGCCCCAGCAGATCGGCCTGTTCGGCGAGGAGGCCGACGGCCCGGTCCGCCGCCCCGCCCCGGCCGGCGTGCTCTTCCTGGAGAACGGCGGCGGCAAGTCCGTCCTGCTCAAGCTGATCTTCTCGGTCATGCTCCCCGGGCACCGCAACACCCTCGGCGGCGCCAGCTCCGGCGTGCTCCGCAAGTTCCTGCTCGCCGACGACTGCGGCCACGTCGCCCTGGAGTGGCAGCACACCGTCACCGGCGAGCCGATCGTGGTCGGCAAGGTCAGCGAGTGGCGCGGCCGCCAGGTCTCCTCCGACCCGCGGAAGTTCGCCGAGACCTGGTACTCCTTCCGCCCCGGCCCCGGCCTCACCCTCGACTCCCTCCCGGTCGCCGAGCGGATCAGCCTGGCCGGCGACCAGAAGGCCCGCGGCCGCCGCCGCACCATGAAGGGCTTCCGCGACGCCCTCACCGAGGCCGGCAAGGCCCACCCGCACCTCGACCTGGTCTTCGAGGACGGCCACGACCGCTGGACCGAGCACCTCGGCGAACTCGGCCTCGACCCCGAACTCTTCCGCTACCAGCGCGAGATGAACGCCGACGAGGGCGAGGCGGCCGGCCTGTTCGCGGTCAAGCAGGACAAGGACTTCACCGACCTGCTGCTGCGCGCCGTCACCGACACCCGGGACACCGACGGCCTCGCCGACCTCGTCCACGGCTTCGCCGCCAAGCTCGGCCTGCGCTCCGAGCTCACCGCCGAACGCGACTTCACCGCCGGCTCGCTGGACCTCCTGGAGCGCATCACCGAGGCCACCGCCGCCCGCGAGAGCGTCCGCGAGTCCCACCGCACCGCCGAACGCCGCACCCGCCGGCTCGCCCACGCCCTCGCCTCGCGCGCCGCCGCCGAACGCGACCGGGCCGAGGACCTCGCGATCGAGGTCGCCGCCGCCGCGGGCGCCGTCACCGCCGCCGAGACCGACCGCACCCGGCACACCCTGATCGCCGCCGAACTCACCCACCGGCACGCCACCCTGGCCCTCGCCGCCGCCACCGCGGAGGCCGCCGGGCTGCGCCGCGAACTCACCGAGGCCCGCACCCTGCACTCCGCCTGGCAGGCCGCCGAGGCCGTGCTGCGGCACCGCGCCGCCGCCGACCGGGTGACCAGGGTCGCCGCCGCGATCCGCGAGGCCGAGCTGGACGCCGCTCCCGCGCTCGCCGCCCGCGCCCGCGCCGCCACCGCACTGGCCCGCGCCCTGGAAGCCGCCGCCGGGGCCGCCGAGGACCGCGCCGACACCGAGGAGCAGCGCGCCGCCGAACTCCAGGCCGACGGCAGCCGGGCCCAGACCGACGCCACCGAGGCCGCCACCGCCGCCCAGAAGGCCCGCAGCGAGGCCGAGCACCTGCGCCAGCGCCTCGCCGAGGTCGAGCAGGAGACCGCCGCCGCCGTCGAGGCCGGGTTCATCGACTCCGACGGCGACGTCGACCCGGCCCGGGCCGCCCTGCACGCCGCCGACGTGGAGCAGGCCGCCGGCGCCGCCCTCGCCCAGGCCCGCACCGCCGCCGAGGCGGCCGCCGCCCGGCTGCGCGAGGCCGCCGCCGCGACCGGCCGCGCCGAACTCGCCGCCGCCCGCGCCACCGACGCCCGCAAGGCCGCCGGCCAGGCCCTCGCCACCGAGCAGCGCACCGCCGCCCTGCTCGCCACCGAGCCCCGGCTCGCCGACCTGCTCTCCCTGACGCCCTACCAAGAGGGTGCCGAGGAGGACGCCGGCTTCCTCACCCCCGCCGTCCTCGACCGCAACGCCGAGTACCTGCGCGAACTCCTCGACGAGTCCATCGCGACCGCCGAACGCACCCTGTTCGACCTGCGCACCGCCGCCGCCGACGACTCCCGGATCCTCGCCGCGCTCGGCGACGGCGGCCTGCTGCCGCCCGGACCTGACGTGCTCGCCACCGTCGAGTACCTCGCCGAGCACGGCATCCCCGCCCTGCCCGGCTGGCGCTACCTGGCCCAGTCCGTCGACCCGGCCGACCACGAGGCGATCCTCGCCGCCCGCCCCGAACTCGTCGACGGCGTGGTCGTCACCGACCCGAGCTCGTTGGAGCGGGCCCGCGAGGCGCTGGGCTCCGCCGCCCTGCTGCCCCGCTCCACCGTCGCCGTCGGCGCCGCCGCCTCGCTGATCGCCCCGATCACCGACGAGCCGGCGTTCTTCCTCGTGCCGCCGAACCCGGCCATGCACGACGAGTCCGCCGCCGACGACGAGCGCCGCGAACTGCGCGCCCGCGCCACCGCCCGCGAGGAGCACATCCGCGAGCTCGCCGCCCGCCTCGGCGGCGACCGCGCGCTCGCGGCCCGGCTCGCCTCCTGGCACGCCAGCTGCCCGCCCGGCACCCTCGCCGAACGCGCCGCCGCCGCCGAGGCCGCCCGCGAGCACGCCGAGCAGGCCGCCGCCGCCCTCGCCACCCTGCGCGCCGACCACGACGAGGCCGAGGCCGACCACGCCACCGCGGCCGCCGCCCACGAGGAGCACCGGGAGGGCGCCCAGCGCGCCCGCCGCCGCGCCGACGCCCTCTCCGGCCTCGCCTTCCGGCTGCGCGAGCGCGCCAACTGGAGCCGCCGCCGGCGCGAACTCGCCGAGGACGCCGCCGAGTGCGACCGCCGCCGGACGCTGTGCGCCGAACGCGCCCGCACCTGCGACGAGGACCGCCGGGCCGCCCAGCGCGCCGCCGACGACGCCCGCCGCACCGCCCGCACCCTGCGCGCCGAGCGGGCCGAGATCGCCGCCGCCGAGCAGTCCGAGGAGCCCGCCGACACCGCCCCCGCCGCGCTGCCCGCGCTGCGCGAGGCCTACCGCTCCGCCTCCCAGCTCTACGAGAAGGTCGGCGTCGGCGCCGACCTGCGCGCCGAGCAGGCCCGCGCCGAGGGCGACGAGGCCGCCGCCGCGACCGAACTCGACCGCCTCACCAACAAGGTCCGCACCCGCGCCGAGGAGCTGCTCGGCAGTCCCGACGGCGCCGACGGTCCGGCCCGCCAGGCCGCCGCCGCCCGCGCCGAGGAACTCGTCGCCACCATCGAGGCCCGGGCCGCCTCGGCCAGCGAGCAGCTCGGCCGGCTCCGCGGCGAGGCCGAGCGCTCCGCCCCCGCCGACGGCGAGGCGCACACCGAGCTGCCCGAGGAGCTCGTCCCCACCGACCCCGAGCACGCCCAGACCCTGCTGCGCACCGCCACCGGCCGGCTCGCCGAGCGCCGCGAGGCCGTCGACACCGCCCGCACCGCGGCCGCCGACCTCCAGCGCACCTTCGACGCCGCCCAGTCCGCCGCCGCCGACTTCGACGAGCACGCCGGGCAGCTCCGGGACGGCCTGCGCGAGCAGGAGGAGGACGGCCCGGCCGTCGAGCCGTACCTCGGTCCGCTCGCCGACGCCCGCACCGCCGCCGCCGAGGCCCGCCGCGCCCTGCGCACCGCCGCCGGCGAGCTGTCCGCCGCCGAACTCGCCGTCCGGGACGCCTCGGACGCGCTGGTCCGGCACGCCAACGCGGCCCGCTACGAGGCCGTCCGCACCCCGGCCCGGCAGCAGATCCGCGAACTGCCCGCCTCCGCGCTGCCCGACCACGCCGCCAACTGGGCGGTCGCCTTCGCCCCCCGGCTGCGGGTGCTGACCGACGAACTCGCCCAGCTGGAGCGCAACCGGGGCTCGATCGTGGACCGGCTGCGCGGACTGGTGGAGTCCTCGCTGACCACCCTGCGCGCCGCCCAGCGGCTCTCCCGCCTCCCCGAGGGGCTGGGGGAGTGGTCCGGCCAGGAGTTCCTCCGGATCCGCTTCGAGGACCCGGACCACGCGACCCTGGTCGAGCGCCTCGGCGAGGTCATCGACGAGGCCACCCGCGCCGCCGTGCGCAAGAACAGCGACCTGCGCCGGGACGGCATGTCGCTGCTGCTGCGCGGGGTGGCCGCCGCGATCGGCCCCAAGGGCGTCTCGGTGGAGATCCTCAAGCCGGACGCGGTGCTGCGCGCCGAGCGGGTCGGCGTCGGCCAGATGTCCGACGTGTTCTCCGGCGGGCAGCTGCTCACCGCCGCCATCGCGCTCTACTGCACGATGGCCGCGCTGCGCGCCAACGACCGGGGCCAGTCGCAGCTGCGGCACGCGGGCACCCTGTTCCTGGACAACCCGATCGGCCGGGCCAACGCCACCTACCTGCTGGAGCTCCAGCGCGCGGTGGCCGACGCCCTCGGCGTCCAGCTGATCTACACCACCGGCCTGTTCGACACCACGGCGCTGGCCGAGTTCCCGCTGGTGATCCGGCTGCGCAACGACGCCGACCTGCGGGCCGGCCTCAAGTACATCTCGGTGGAGGAGCACCTGCGGCCGGGGCTCCCGGCCCCGCAGGACCCGGACGGCCCGGCCGTCCACGGCGAGATCACCGCCACCCGGATGTTCAAGCGTCCGGCGGAGGTTCCCGCCACGTCCTGATCGGCCTACGGTGGACCGCATGCTGACGATCGTTCACTTCAGTGACATCCATCTGGGCCAGGACCACCACGGCGACGCGGGGGAGCGGGCCCGGCGGCGGGCCGAGCAGGTGATGGCGCACGTGGACGCCCTGCCCGGCCCGGTGGACGCCGTGCTGGTCACCGGCGACCTCGCCGACAACGGACTGCCGGCCGAGTACCGGGAGGTCGCCAAGGTGCTGACCTCCCGGTACCCGGTGCTGCTCTGCCCGGGCAACCACGACATCCGCGAGCCCTACCGCGAGGTGCTGCTCAACGAGGAGCCGTCCGGCGGCCCGGTGAACCGGCTGCACGCGCTGCCCGGCGCCGACGTGCTGATGCTCGATTCCTCGATCCCCGGCCGGCACGACGGCCTGCTCGACGAGGAGACCCTCGGCTGGCTGGACCGCACGCTGGCCGAGGGCCCGGCGGACCGCCCGGCGCTGGTCGCCTTCCACCACCCGCCGGTCACCCTGCACCTGCCGTACGTGGACCCGATCCGGCAGTTCGGCGAGGAGCGGCTGGCCGAGGTGCTGGGCCGTCACCCCCGGGTGCGGGCGCTGTTCTGCGGCCACGCGCACACCGCGGCGGCCACCGTGTTCGCCGGGCTCCCGCTGCTGGTCGCGCCGGGCGTGGTCTCCACCGTTCCGCTGCCCTGCGAGGGCAGGGCGGAGATCATCTTCGACCAGCCGCCGGTGATCGCCTTCCACCTGCTGGACGAGGACGGGCGGCTGACCACGCACTACCGGGTGGTCGCTCCCGCCTGACGCGGTCCGGGGCCGCCGCCCGGGTGGGGCGGCGGTGTCCCGGGGCGCTGCGGCGGCTGCCCGTACGGAGGTTGCGGCTGCGGCGCCCGGGGGCGCGGCTGGGACGGCGTCGGGGAACGGGGCTGGGACTGGGACTGGGCCTGCGGCGGCTGCCGGTACTGCGACGGGCCGGCCGGAGTGCGGCTGCCGCCCATCGGCGAGGCGGAGTTCGGCGCGCGCACCCGCTGCGCGGCGACCTGGCGGGAGATCAGGATCTCCAGCAGGCACCACATCGTGCCGAACACCCCGAGCCCCATCGCCATCAGCGCCGGAGTCATCAGCCAGCTGTCGGCGTACGAGGACAGCGCCGCCACCACGATGCCCACCAGCGTGAACGCCAGGCAGAGCACCGCGCGGACGACGGCGGTCCGCACCTCGTCGGGAAGTCGGCGGCGACGGCGGGCGGTTGGCATCGGGCGACCCCCAGGCACGGAGCGGCGGCGGACGAGCGGCGGACGGTACGGCGGACCAACGGCGGGGCGGGCGCCGCGAACGCGCCCCCGCGCTCCACTCTGCCCAGTCGTACCCGGACTATGCGCACGAATCCCCCGAACTGATGCCAAATCGTGTGATCCGGCTCGGACCGTACCGAACGGCCCGCCGAGTCCCCGGCGCGCTCAGCCGAGTTGGTGGTTCAGCTCGGTCAGCGCGCCCTCGACGATGGTCCGCATCGCCTGCTCGGCCCGCTCGGAGTCCCCCGCGCAGACCGCCTCGGCGACCTCGCGGTGCAGCCGGATCGCGTACGGCTCCGGCTGATGGGGCATCAGATGGTACTCGGTCCGGCCGGTCAGCACCGCGCCGACGGTGTCCCCGAGATGCGCGAACATCTCGTTGCGCGAGGCCTGCAGCACGGTGGAGTGGAACTCGATGTCGTGCCGGAGGAAGGTGGCGAGGTCGGCGGCGCGCGCCGTCATGGTCAACTCCACCGCCAGCGCGCTGAGTCGGCGCCGCTCGTCGTCGGTGGCGTGCCGTGCGGCGAGCGCCGCCGCGGCCGGCTCCACGGCCAGCCGCAGCGAGCCGAGCGAACGCAGCTGAGCGGAGCGGTCGGCGCCGGCCAGCCGCCAGCGGATCACCAGCGGATCGAAGACGTCCCAGTCCGACCGGGGCTGCACGGTGATGCCGACCCGGCGGCGGGAGGCCACCAGCCGCATCCCCTCCAGGATCCGGACCGCCTCGCGGACCACCGTCCGGGAGACGCCGAAGCGCTCCTCCAGCTCCTCGGCGCGCAGCACGGTGCCCTCGGGGAGCTCCCCGGACGCGATGGCCGGCCCCAGTTCCGCGAGCAGTCGGCCGGGCAGCCCCTGGATCTCCATCCGGCCAGCCTAGTCCTCCGGAGGTGCCCCCACCTCCGTGCCCCCGGTCCCGCCACCTCCACCCGCCCGGCAAAAGTATGACGATTTGGTTTCCGGCACTTGAATACGTCATACCTTTGAGGCGATAGTGGCGGCCAGGCAACGAAGGAGCACCACCTCATGGCTCTCAGCGTCGAGAACCAGGACACCCCCCGCGCGCCCCTCACCGTCGTGGTGATGGGCGTCTCCGGTGTCGGCAAGACCACCCTGGCCCGCCTGCTGGCCGAACGCCTCGGCCTCCCCTTCGCCGAGGCGGACGACTTCCACCCGCCCGCCAACATCGCCAAGATGTCGGCCGGCATCCCGCTGGACGACGAGGACCGCGCGCCCTGGCTGCGCGCCGTCGGCGCCTGGCTCGGGGAGCGCGCCGAGGCCGGCACCGGTGGCGTCGTCACCTGCTCGGCGCTGAAGCACGGCTACCGCGACATCCTGCGCGCGGCCTGCCCGGACGCCTGGTTCCTGCACCTCAGCGGCCGGACCGGACTGGTCGAGGACCGGCTCGCCCGGCGCACCGACCACTTCATGCCGCCGTCCCTGCTCGGCTCGCAGTACGCCGCCCTGGAACCCCTCGGCCCGGACGAGCGCGGCGCCGTCCTGGACATCGGGCCGAGCCCCGAAGAACTCGTCGAGAAGGCCGCCGCCCTGCTGCGGCCCGTCAATGGAGACCTCGCGTGACCCCCACCCTCACCGTGCTCGCGGCCGCCCCACCGGTCCTCCCGCACACCGACAGCGACGGCCGGCTGCTGGTCGCCGTGCTGCTCGCCATCGGCGCCATCGTGCTGCTGATCACCAAGCTCAAGCTGCACCCCTTCCTCGCCCTGACGCTCGGCTCCGGGCTGCTGGCCGCCGTCGCGGGCGCGCCGTTCGACAAGCTGCTCAGCAGCTTCTCCACCGGTTTCGGCGCCACCGTGGCGGGCGTCGGTCTGCTGATCGGCCTGGGCGCGATGCTGGGCAAGCTGCTCGCCGACTCGGGCGGGGCGAACATCATCGCGGACACCGTGCTGTCCCGGTCCCGGACCAAGGCGCTGCCCTGGGCGATGGCGCTGATCGCGGCCGTGCTCGGCCTGCCGCTGTTCTTCGAGGTCGGCGTGGTGCTGCTGGTCCCGATCGTGCTGCTGGTGGCCCGGCGCGGCAACGTCCCGCTGATGCGGATCGGCATCCCGGCGCTGGCCGGCCTGTCCGTGCTGCACGGCCTGGTGCCCCCGCACCCCGGCCCGCTGGTCGCGGTCGACGCGCTCAAGGCCGACCTCGGCGTCACCCTGGCGCTCGGCCTGCTGATCGCCGTCCCGACGCTGATCGTCGCCGGTCCGCTGTTCGCCCGGGTGGCCGAGCGCTGGGTCGGCCCGCTGGAGATACCGGAGACCGACACCCCGGTGGAGCCGGCGAAGCGCGAGCACACCCCCTCCTTCGGCGCCGTGCTGGCGACCATCCTGCTGCCGGTGGTGCTGATGCTCGGCAAGGCGCTGGCGGACGTCGTGATCGACGACCCGAAGGCGCTGCCGCAGCGGGTGCTCGACTTCGTCGGCTCCCCGCTGATCGCGCTGCTCGCCGCGACCCTGCTCGGCATGCTGACCCTGGGCCGGGCGGCCGGCTTCGACAAGGCCCGGATCTCGGAGACCGTCGGCTCCTCGCTCGGCCCGATCGCCGGCATCGTCTTCATCGTCGGCGCGGGCGGCGGCTTCAAGCAGACCCTGATCGACGTGGGCGTGGGCACCGCGGTCAGCGACTGGTCGTCGAAGTGGCACATCCCGGCGCTGCTGCTGGGCTGGCTGATCGCGGTGCTGATCCGGCTCGCCACCGGTTCGGCGACGGTCGCCACCATCACCGCGGCCGGTATCGTCGCGCCGCTGGCGGCGGACATGTCGTCCACCCACGCGGCCCTGCTGGTGCTCGCCATCGGCGCCGGCTCGCTGTTCCTGTCGCACGTCAACGACGCCGGCTTCTGGCTGGTGAAGGAGTACTTCGGGATGAGCGTCGGCCAGACCCTGAAGTCCTGGTCGGTGATGGAGACGGTGATCTCGGTGGTCGCGATCGCCCTGATCATGCCGCTCAGCCTGATCGTCTAGCCGGGCCGTCGGCGCGAGGACGCGGAAAGGGCGGGTGCTCCCGAGGGAGCACCCGCCCTTTCCGCCGTTCACGGCCGCGTCAGCGCAGCAGGACCCGCCAGGCCCCGCCGTCGGAGCCGGAGCCGTCGGAGTCGTCGGGGCGGAGCGTCAGCTCCTTCACCCGGCCGCTCCCGTGGAAGGTCAGCCGTACGGTCTGCCGGTTCACCGGGTCGTCGCCGAAGTCGGCGCTGACCTCCCCGGCGGCGTCGGCCCCGTACGTCCGGATCCACTCCTCGGCCGCCGCCCGGCGCGCGTCGGCCGGGCCCTCGGCGGCGGCCAGCTTCACCAGCCGGTCCGCCGAGCCGTCGGCCAGCCGCCACACCACCTGCTGGACCAGGCCCAGCGTCTCCGGTACCGGGTAGCCGGTGACCCGGAGGTGCGGATGGGCGGCGTAGTCGGCCGCGTGCTCCAGCCGGGCGTTCCCGGCGCCGCTCGAACAACCGGCCAGCAGGGCGGCCGAGAGCACGGCCGCCAGTGCGGCCGTCACCGGCCGCCCCGCCGCCATCAGTTGGTCCCGAGCGGGCGGACGACGACGAACCACTCGATCGGGTCGTTCTTCTGCCGGTACCACGCCAGCACGTCGTTCAGGGTGGTGACACCCTGCCGGCCGTGCTGGCGCAGCTCCATCCGGGCACCCCAGCTGACCACCACGGCGGCGTGGTTGATCCGGCTCTCGTTCTTCCACTTGAAGAAGACGATGTCACCGGGCCGGGCGTCGGAGGTCCAGCGGAGCCAGGTCGAGTACCGGTTGTACATCAGGTGCCGGTGCAGGTTGGCCGCGCCGGCCCAGGTGTAGCTGCGGTTGATCCGCCAGCCGAACATCCAGTAGTCGTTCGTCCACCAGGCGCTGTCCCAGCTCTTGTAGCCGTAGCGGAAGCGCATGCCGCCGCCGTAGTACAGCGCCTTGGAGACGAAGTTGGTGCAGTCCTGCCCGTAGTCCCACTTGATCCCGACGTTGCGGCGGGCCCAGTCGGCGGTGCCGTTGTAGTTGTAACCGGCCTGGACGGCACCGGAGGCGGGCTGCGCGGGCTGGACCGGGAAGCCGTTGGCGTCCAGCGGGACGGCCTTCTGCGCCTCCGCCGGGTCGGTCGGCGTCGCGTCCGCGACCTCGACCTGCGCCTGCGCGGCGGCGGTGGAGGACAGCTTCTGCTGGGCCGCGAGGTCGTCGGCCTCGGAGACCAGCACGGCGGCGGTGCCGACGGTGAACTCGAACCGCTTCGGGCCCGCGCTCTCGCTGGGCGAGTCCACGCCGTCGGCCCGGATCATCACCGTGTCCTTGACGGTGGCCCGCACCACGACCTTGCCGGCCGTCTGCTGGTCGACCACGACGTCGGTCAGGGTGACCGCCGCGGCCGCGTACTGCTGGCCCTGGGTGGCCAGCGCCTCGCGGTTGGCGACCAGCGAGGCGTCCTGGGTGGCCAGCAGGTCGACGAAGACGCTGCCGTGCGCGGCCTCGGCGGCCGCCTCCGGCACGGTGAAGCCCGCCCGCATCTTGACCTTGTTGCGGGCGTCCAGGTACTCCTGCACGTAGCCGCGGTACTGGTCCGGGCCGCCGGCGGTCGGCGTGCCCTGCACCACGGCCGAGGCGACCGGAGCCGCGGCGCCGAAGCTGTTCCGGGCGGTCACCACCGCACGGTACGACTTGGTGTTGTCCAGGCCGGTGAACGCGGCCCGGATGTCGGCGGTGGCGATCTCCTGGACGAGCACGCCGGCCGAGGTCTCGACCCGGACGGTGTAGCCGACGTCGCCGACCGAGCCACGGTCGGTCGGGGCGTTCCAGGCGACCACGAGACCGGTGTCCCCGCCGGTGGCGGTGACCAGCTCGGCGGCGCCCGGCGCGGTCGGCGCCAGGTAGTCCAGCGTCAGCTTCGGGCGCTGCGCCGGGTCGGCGGCGGTGGCGGAGAAGTACCGGGCGACACCGGTCGAGCCGGTGGCCGGGCGCAGGGCCAGTCCGTAGGCCTCGCCCTTCTCGATCCAGGAGCCGGCCAGTGCGGCCAGGTCGGTCTCGGACAGCTTCGCGGCGGAGGCGTAGCTGTCGACGCCCGCGGCGGCGACCAGCGCGGCGCCGCCCTGGGCGGGGGCCCAGGCCGATCCGAGCTGGAACACGTCGACCGAGGTCTCCTCGCAGCCGGGCGTGCCGGCGGCGCAGTCCGAGCGGGTCAGCGCCAGCTTGCCGCCGACCACCCGGGAGCCGGCCGGGACGGCCGACAGGTCGGGCTTGAGCCAGCCGGTCCAGCTGCTGCCGTCCGGGGTGGTGCCGATCCGCAGCTCGGCGGGGTCGGCCGCCGGGCAGGCGCCGGTGTCGCAGCCGCTGCCGGCGGTGGCCGCCGAGGCGTCGGTGAGGGTGGCGCCGGTGAACGAGACCGAGGTCGCGGCCGGCGGGACCGGCGGGGCCTGGACCCGGACGGCCAGCGGCTGGTCGGCGCTCCAGGCGGAGCAGCCGACGGCGGTGCAGGCCCGGGCGGCCCAGGTGTAGTCGGCGCCGTCCGTCAGGGCGCCGGTCGGCACCTGGACGGTGGCCCGGCTGCCGCTCTCGGTCCACGCGGGGGCGAGCGCGGTGGGCAGCGGCTGTCCGTTCGAGCCCTTGAGTACGAACTCGGTGCGGACCCGGCCCTGGTTGGGGTTGGTCGCCAGGGCGGAGAGCACCGGCGTCAGGGTCTTGTCGGCGCCGGTCTGGAGCGCGGTGGGCACGTCCGGAAGCGGGCTGACGGTGAAGGTCACCCAGGGGGACCAGGTCAGGTTGTAGTGCAGTCCGTCGTACGGCGAGCTGCGGAAGCGGTAGGTGTGCCCGTACTCCAGCAGCCCGGCCGGGACGGTGACCTCGGAGGGGGTGCCGCTGGGCACGTAGCCGGAGACGTTGACGGCGCCGACCTGGGCCCCGGAGATGGCGTCGACCAGCTGGAAGGTGCCGGTGACCTTGTCGCCGTCGGGGTCGACGAAGGTGTCCCGGAGCACCGGGGTGGTGGTCTCGACCCGCCAGGTGCCGGTGCCGTCCTGGAGGAACGGCGGGCCGGCCTGCTGCTTGGTGCCGGTGCGCGGGCGGTAGTTGTAGTTCACCGTCAGCTTGGGCACGTTGCTGGAGGCGTTGGCGGAGTTCACCTCCTTCCAGTACTTCGTCGACACCTCGTCGGGTGCGCGCAGGCCCATGCCGGAGGTGCTGTTCTTGGCCGAGGCCCAGGTCTGCACGAGGTCGGTGACGTTGGCGTTGATCCAGCCGTCACCGCCGCAGGCGTCGCGGCCCTTGGTCTCGGTGGAGCTGCCCTTCTTGGCCTTCCAGGCCGGCTGGGCGGTCCAGCGGGAGGCGGTGGACGCCAGTCCGGTGTCCCAGACCTCCCAGGTGTAGGGCTGGCAGTCGCTGTTGCCGGAGTGGAAGTTGTACAGCGACAGCGTCGCGCTGGAGACCAGCGCGTCGGCGATTCCGGCGGTGTTCCAGTTGATGAACGCCCGGGCCTCGCGGGAGCTGCCGTCGGCGTTCTTGGTGCCGGAGTTGCCCCAGTAGATCTCGGTGTCGGCCGACCAGTCGACCGTCTCGCCCTTCTGGACCCGGGTGTCGAAGGCGTTGCCGAGACCGGCGGTCGCCGGGTCGACGGTCACCGGGTAGACGGTGGCCGGGTCGGAGAGGAAGGCCGCGTCCGGAGTGAAGACCAGGTCGACGGTGTCGCCGTGCTGGACGACCTCCAGGCCGACCCGGGCCTGCCGGGGGTGCTCGCTCGATCCGGGCGTGGTGGTGGCGTCCCACATCACCGGCGCGGGCAGCACGGCGCGCTTCTGGCCGTTCTTCCGGTCGGTGAACAGCACGCTGCCGTCCGGCTGCGCCTCGGCCTTGGTGCCCTTGGCGCGCAGCGGCATGGTGTAGGTGTAGCCGCCGGTGGCCGGGCGCTGCTTGAGCAGCACGAACTGCTCGAAGCCGGTGCGGGTGGCCTCGACGACGAGGTCGCCGGCGCCGTCGCCGATGGCGTCCCGGTAGGTGGCCCGGGTGCCGTTCAGCTCGGGCTTGGGCAGGCCGCCGCGCCACTCCAGGGCGAGCTGGTCGTCGCCGGAGCCGAGCGAGACGAGGGTGCGGGCCGCCTCCGCGCCGGCCGCCTCCGTGCCGGCCGGCGCCGCCTGGAGGGCCTTGGACTCGGCGAGCGAGCGGGGGCGCTTGCCGCCCGCGCCGGCCAGCTTGAGGCCGTTGGGGTGGGCGGCGGGCGCCACCGAGCCGTCGGCGGCCGTCTTCAGGGTGAGATCGACGTCGGCCCACTTGCCGTCGCGCAGGAAGCGCACCGGGCCGGCCGACAGTTCGGTGGTGAGGGTGCCGTCCGGGTTGGCCCAGGTGGTGGAGGTCTCGTCGCGCTCGGAGACGGCCTCGATCCGCTTGCCGGTCTTCTGCGCGGCGGCCCGGGCGGTGCCGATGCTCAGCCCGGGGTCGAGCGGGGCAGCCGTGGGGGGCTTGCCGGGGGTGGGCTTGGCCTGTGGCTTGGCCGCGAACGCGACCGGTGCCCCGGCGCCGAGCACCAGGGCCAGGGCCAGCGCGGCGGCCGGTGGACCGCTCAGGGTCCTTCTTGAGACATGCATGGGGGCTCCTTGACTCGCTCTTGAACGGGAGCGATGCGCGGAGCATAGGAAAGATCAAATGGCAAGCTGATCATGACAAATGGTGCAAAGTGGCCCATTGTCTGAACATTTCCCGGGAATGGTGATCCGATCGAGACGCACCGTACGCGAACGGCCACGCTTCGACGTTCCCGCAGGTCAGGGGGGCGGCGGGGACGCCGGTGGCGGGTGGTGGCGGGCGGGCACGCCGCAGGGCGGGCACCCCCGCTCCGGGGTGCCCGCCCTGCGAATCGGGTGACCGTGCCGGTCACCCGCTCCGTCCTACTTGGTCCCGTCCTACTTGGTCCCGTGCTTCGCCAGGAAGGTCTCGACCTCGGCCCGGATCTCCGGGGTGTCCAGACCGCGGACGGTCATCGTGGTGCGGCGGCGCAGCACGTCGTCGGCGGTGTACGCCCACTCGTTGGCGGCCGCGTAGGCGACCTGCGCCCAGACGTCCGGGCCGTCCTCGTGGATCGGCCGGCCCAGCTCCGGGTTCTCGTCGATCATCCGGGCGATGTCGAAGGACAGCGTGCCGTAGTGGCTGGCCAGGTGCTTGGCGACCAGCGGCTCCATCCGCGAGCCCGGGTCCCGGTCGATCAGCAGGCGGTGCGCGACGGCGTTCGGCGCGCCGACGCCCGGCAGCGGGACGGTCGGGGCGATCGGGGACATGTCCTCGCCGAGGGAGGTGCCGGGCACGTGGGCCAGCTTCTCCAGCACGGTGCGGCCGATGTGGCGGTAGGTGGTCCACTTGCCGCCGGCGACCGACAGCATGCCGCCCTTGCCCTCGGTGACGACCGTCTCGCGCTTGGCGGCGGCGGTGTCGCCCGGGCCGCCGGGCAGCACCCGCAGCCCGGCGAAGCTGTAGGTGATCAGGTCGCGGTCGATGTGCTCGTCACGGATCGCGTGCGCGGCCTCGCCCAGGATCTGGTCGACGTCCGCCTCGGTGGCCCGGACGTCCTTCGGGTCGCCGGTGAACTCCTCGTCGGTGGTGCCGAGCAGGACGTGGTCCTCCCACGGGATGGCGAAGGAGACGCGGTACTTGTCGATCGGGATGGTCAGCGCGGCGCGCCACGGCGAGCGGCGCTTGACCACCACGTGGGCGCCCTTGGACAGCCGGATTGACGGCGCGGCGCCGGTGTCCTCCATCCGGCGCAGGTGGTCCACCCAGGGGCCGGTGGCGTTCAGCACCAGGCGGGCGTCGACGCCGAACTCGGTGCCGTCCAGGCGGTCCTTGAGCTCGGCACCGGTGACCCGGCCGCCGGTGAAGCGCAGGCCGGTGACCTCGGCGTGGTTCAGCACGACGGCGCCGGCCTCGACCGCGGCGCGCACGGTCATCACGGCGACCCGCGAGTCGTTCATCTGGTGGTCGCCGTAGACGGCCACCGAGCGCAGGCCCTCGGTGCGCAGCGCGGGCACCTGCTGGGCGGCGTGCGCGGCGGTGGAGACCCGGCCCATGCCGTCACGGAAGGCGGAGAGCGCCGAGTAGAGGAAGACGCCGGCGCCGAGCTTGGGCGCGCTGTGCGGGCCGCCCTTGTAGACCGGGACGAAGAAGGTCAGCGGGTTGACCAGGTGCGGGGCGACGTCGGTGGAGAGCACCCGGCGCTCCTTGTGGTTCTCCGCGACCAGCTTGACCGCGCCGGTCTGCAGGTAGCGCAGACCGCCGTGGACGAGCTTGGAGGAGGCACTGGAGGTGGCACCGGCGAAGTCGCCGGCGTCGACCATGGCGACCTTCAGGCCGGCCTGGGACGCGGTCCAGGCGACGGCGGTGCCGAGGATGCCGCCCCCGATCACCAGCAGGTCGTAGGTGGCCTTGCCGAGCAGCTCGCGGGTCTCGGCGCGGGAGGCGGTGCGGCCGGCGGTGCGCTCGGCGCCCAGGGTCGGGATGGTTGCCATGGTGTGTGTACGGCGCGCGGGTCGGGCGGCGCCGTTACTCCTCTCGGTGTGCGTACGGCCTCTGTGCGGAGAGACCGGGTCGGCCCGGTGCGGCGGGCCGGTGAAACGGGAGCGGGCCGGCCGGGGCACGGGGCCCCGACCGGCTTCGCGATCAGTTGTTCTCTTCCTCCTCCACCCAGCCCATGGTGCGCTCGACGGCCTTGAGCCACTTCTTGTACTCGCGGTCCCGGGTGGCCTCGTCCATGCGGGGCGTCCACTCGGCGGCGCGGTGCCAGTTGGCCCGCAGGGTGTCGAGGTCGTTCCAGAAGCCGACCGCCAGGCCCGCCGCGTAGGCGGCGCCGAGGGCGGTGGTCTCGGCCACGTACGGGCGCTCGACCGGGGCGTCCAGGACGTCGGCGATGTTCTGCATGAGCAGGTTGTTGCTGGTCATGCCGCCGTCGACCTTGAGGGCGGTGAGCTCGACCCCGGAGTCCTTCTGCATGGCGTCGACGACCTCGCGGGTCTGCCAGGCGGTGGCCTCCAGGACGGCCCGGGCCAGGTGGCCCTTGGTGACGTACCGGGTGAGTCCGGCGATCACACCGCGGGCGTCGGAGCGCCAGTACGGGGCGAACAGGCCGGAGAAGGCCGGGACGAAGTAGGCGCCGCCGTTGTCCTCGACCGTGTTGGCGAGGGTCTCGATCTCGGCGGCGGTGGAGATGATGCCGAGCTGGTCGCGCAGCCACTGGACCAGCGAGCCGGTGACGGCGATCGAGCCTTCCAGGGCGTACACCGGGGCCTGGTCGCCGATCCGGTAGCCGACCGTGGTCAGCAGGCCGTGGTACGAGTTGACGATCTTCTCGCCGGTGTTGAGCAGCAGGAAGGTGCCGGTGCCGTAGGTGGACTTGGCCTCGCCCTCGTTGAAGCAGGTCTGGCCGAACAGCGCGGCCTGCTGGTCGCCGAGCGCGGCGGCGACCGGGACGCCCGCCAGGTCGCCGACGGCCTCGCCGTAGATCTCGGCGGAGGAGCGGATCTCCGGGAGGACGGCCATCGGCACGCCCATCGACTCGGCGATCTCCTCGTCCCAGGCCAGGCTCTTGAGGTTCATCAGCATGGTGCGGCTGGCGTTGGTCACGTCGGTCACGTGCTTGCCGCCGTCGACACCACCGGTGAGGTTCCAGATGACCCAGGTGTCCATGGTGCCGAAGAGGATGTCGCCGGCCTCGGCGCGCTCGCGCAGGCCCTCGACGTTGTCCAGCAGCCAGCGGATCTTCGGGCCGGCGAAGTAGCTGGCCAGCGGGAGGCCGGTCTCGCGGCGGAAGCGGTCCTGGCCGACGTTGCGGCCCAGCTCGCGGCAGAGCGCCTCGGTGCGGGTGTCCTGCCACACCAGCGCGTTGTGCACCGGCTCGCCGGTGTTCCTGTCCCACAGGACGGTGGTCTCGCGCTGGTTGGTGATACCGATCGCGCGGATGTCGTCCTTGGTCAGGCCGGCCTTCTCCAGCGCGCCGCGGACGACCGACTGCACCCGGGTCCAGATCTCGGCGGCGTCGTGCTCGACGTAGCCGGGCTGGGGGAAGATCTGCCGGTGCTCCTGCTGGTCGACGGAGACGATCCGGCCGTCGGCGCCGAAGATGATGCAGCGGCTGGAGGTGGTGCCCTGGTCGATCGCGGCGATGTAGTTGCCAGTGGAGGTCATGAGGGTCCTCGGCTCAAGAGGTTGGCGGGGGGCGGTGGGCCTGACTCTCAGGTCAGTCCCCGTGCTCGGGTGGGGCGGAAACCCGGGGGGATCAGAACGCGGCGTGGTACAGGCCGCCGGCCAGCAGACCGCCGATGATCGGACCGGCCACCGGGATCCAGGCGTAGGACCAGTCGGAGCCGCCCTTGTTGGGGATCGGGAGCAGCGAGTGGACGATGCGCGGACCCAGGTCGCGGACCGGGTTGATGGCGTAGCCGGTCGGGCCGCCGAGCGAGAGGCCGATGCCGACCACGGTGAAGGCGACGATCAGGATGCCGGTGCCGGAGAGGCCGAGGCCCTTGGTCAGGCCCTGGGTGAGGATGGCCAGGCAGAGCACGAAGGTGCCGATGATCTCGGTGAGCAGGTTCTGGACCGGGTTCCGGATCTCGGGGCCGGTCGAGAAGATGCCGAGGGTGGGCTCCTGGTTGGCCTGGAACTGGCCGAGGTAGGTGAGCCACACGAAGACGGCGCCGATCATCGCGCCGAGCAGCTGGGAGCCGAGGTAGATCGGCACCTTGCTCCAGTCGCCGCTGTCGACGGCGAGGGCCAGGGTGACGGCCGGGTTCAGGTGGGCGCCGGACTTCGGAGCCGACATGTAGGCGGCGATCATCACCGCGAAGCCCCAGCCGAAGGTGATCGCCAGCCAGCCGGCGTTCAGGGCCTTCGACTTCTTGAGCGTCACGGCGGCACAGACGCCACCGCCGAGAAGTATCAGGGCGGCGGTGCCGAGGGTTTCGCCGACGAAGATGTCGCCGTTGGAGAACGCGGACACAAAGACTCCCTTGTCCATATGGCCCGGAGGTGCGGGTGGGGGCAGGGGCCGGGCGGATCGCTGGGCGGGTGAGCGCTCTGTGGGATGGATTCGCACGGCCATCGTTCGACAATGTCGACCGTCATGCGGAAGCTTCCTCCCCGGGTCGCCCTCTCGTCAAGGCCGGGTTACGCAGCTGTGACCCTTGGCTCGCCGCGCTACCCGTAGTCACTGAAGGGATCATCGCAATTTTGGACAAAACGGTAAGGCGCGGACGGGCATTTCGCCCGTCCGCGCCTCAGCGTGAACGTTTTCCTGTGGTACTGCGGGCCTGCGGCCGGGCGGCCGGGAACGGTCCGAACCGGGCGGAACCGGGCCCTCGGCGCGGTCAGAACCGCCCGGCGCCCAGATCCCGGGAGATCGCCCTGGCCGCGCTGCGCACCGAGGCGACCAGCGAGGGCTTCACGAAGCCGTCCTCGCAGACCCGCTCGACCGCGCCGCTGATGCAGACCGCGCCCACCGGATTGCGGCGCCGGTCCTGGATCAGCGCGCCGATCGAGGCCACGCCCTCCCAGGTCTCCTCCACCGAGTCGGTCCAGCCGCGCTCACGGGTCAGCGCCGCCTCGGCGTCCACGTCCGCGGCCTCGGTCAGCGTCCGCGCGGTGTACGACTCGAACGGGCCCTCGCCCAGCTCGCCGCGCGCCACCGGGTCGTAGGCCAGCAGCACCTTGCCCAGCGCGGTCGAGTGCAGCGGCTGCATCGAGCCGACCTCCAGCACCTGGCGGGTGTCGTCCGGCCGGAAGACGTGGTGCACGATCAGCACCCCGCGCTGGTGCAGCACGCCCAGGTAGACGGTCTCCCCGGACGCCCTCGCCAGGTCGTCCGCCCAGACCAGGGCCCGGGCGCGCAGCTCGTGCACGTCCAGGTAGCTCTGGCCCAGCCGCAGCAGCTCGGCGCCCAGCTGGTACTTGCCGCTCTCCGGGTCCTGCTCGACGAAACCCTCCTGCTGGAGGGTGCGCAGGATCCCGTGGGCGGTGCCCTTCGCCAGGCCCAGCGCCGTCGCGACCTCCGACAGGCCCAGGCGGCGCTCGCCGCCGGCCAGCAGACGCATGATCGCGGCGGCCCGGGAGAGCGACTGGATCGGGCCGGGCATTGGTACCTCCGCGCGGACAGGCGGTCGACATTGTCGACCGCAGTGGTAACGGCACGAGTCTGCCAGGCCGTCGCCGTTCCGTGCACCTTCCCCCTCGGTAACCTGCGTCGGCCGACCCGGTCGTGCGCCGGCGCACCGCCGCCCGTCAGGTCCCGGCGTCCTACCGGCCGGTGCCGTTCCGGCCCGCGTTCTGCTCCCCGACGCCCTGCTCCCCGACGTCCTGCTCGCCGGTGTCCCGCTCCCCGGTCGCGGCGGCCACCCCGGCGGCCACCGCCCGGATCCCGGCCGGACCGACCCGGCAGCAGCCGCCCACCAGCCGCGCCCCGTCCGCCAGCCAGCCCGCCACCCTGGCCCGGCCGTCGGCCCGCGGAGCCCCGGCCGCCCCGAAGGTCGGCTCCCCGCACCACGCCCCGGCCGCCGCGTCCCAGCCCTCGCCGCTGTTCGGATACACCACCACCGGCTTCCCCGACACCCGCGCCGCGAGCGCCACCGCCCGGTCCGCCTCCTCCGGCGCGCAGCAGTTCACCCCGACCGCCACCACCTCCTCCACCCCGGCGGCCAGCGCGAAGGCCTCCGCCAGCGGCTGCCCGGCCCGGGTCCGCCCGTCCGCCGCGGCGAACGACAGCCAGACCGGCACCCCCAGCCCGCGCACCGCCCGCAGCAGCACCCGCGCCTCGTCGACGTCCGGCACCGTCTCCAGCGCCAGCACGTCGGGATCGGCCGCCGCCAGCACCTCCAGCCGGGGCCGGTGGAACGCCTCCAGCTCGGCCGGCGTCAGCCCGTACCGGCCCCGGTACTCCGAGCCGTCCGCCAGCACCGCCCCGTACGGGCCCACCGAGGCCGCCACCCACCGGCGCGGCCCGGGCAGTCCGCGGGCCGCCTCCCGGGCCAGCTCCACGCTGCCGGCCATCAGCCGGGCGGCCGCCGCCCGGCCCACCCCGCGCCGGGCGAAGCCGGCGAAGCTCGCCTGGTAGCTCGCGGTGATCGCCCCCCGCGCGCCCGCCTCGAAGTACGCCCGGTGCGCCGCCACGACCGCCTCCGGCGCGTCCGCCAGCAGCCGGGCCGACCACAGCGCGTCCGTCAGGTCGAACCCGGCCGAGGCCAGCCGTTCGGACAGCCCGCCGTCCAGTACCAGCGGCCCGGCCGCCAGCGCGGCCGCGAAGTCCGGCGGGGCTGCCGTGTCCGGCGGGGGAGGGGCGGCGGGAGCGGCGGGCCGGTCGGCCCCGGCC